>DATNAI010000148.1:0-2889 GCA_035572875.1 Castellaniella sp.
TCGGGCGCGTCGCGAGATTCACCCGCGGAGAGTCGAACCCGGCGGCAGATCGCCGCTTGAATATGCTCGCGGCCTGTCAATTGCTCTCATCACCGCTGCTGCCGCTGGCCCAGGCGCCCGTTGCGATCTCGCCGGCCTGGATCCTGGTGCTGTGCATCGTCGCGGGAGTGGGAACGATTCTCCTGCTCCCTTCACCGATCCAACTCAGCCTCCGAAGGCTTGGGGGCGTGCTGTTGGCATTGGCCGGGCTGGTGTTCCTCGCCCTCATCGTCCATCATTCCGCCCATCACGCCCAGGGCACGGCGCACACGTTTTACTTCTGGGTCTTCAGCGCGATCGCATTGTTTGGCGCGATTCGCGTCGTGACGCATCAGCGGCCGGTGTACTCGGCCCTTTATTTTGTATTGACGGTCTTCGCTTCGTCGGGATTGTTTGTGCTGCTGGCAGCGGAGTTCATGGCCGCGGCGCTGGTGATCATCTACGCGGGGGCCATCCTCATCACGTACGTGTTCGTGATCATGCTGGCGGCGGCGGCCCGCAGCCCGGACGCGTCCAGCGCCGCCCAGCAGATGGCCGATTACGATCATACCAGTCGAGATCCGTTCGTCGCCTCGGCCATCGGGTTTGTGCTGATGGGCGTGTTCCTGTTTGTGATCTTCGATCGGGCCGAAGATTTGTCGCAAAACGTGGCGCGGCCGGTTCCCGCCATCGCGGCGGTGAGAGACGGCGCGCCCAACGTGAGCGGCGACACGCAGGAGTTGGGCGTTTACCTGTTCAACAACCAGCAGGTGAGCCTCGAGCTGGCGGGGTTGCTTCTGACGGTGGCGATGGTCGGCGCGATCGTCATCGCCCGCCGTCGGGTGTTCCGCGATCAGCCGGTGCACGTGGATGAGCCGGGGGAAACCGTCGTGTTCCCGGCCACCCCGGTGGACGACAATCCGAACAGCATTCCCGTCTACGGGACCGACAACCCGCTTCAAAAGGCGTATCCGGAGGCGTGATGACCCAACTCGCTCTCGAACACTATCTGGCCGTCGGAGCGATCATGTTCGCCATTGGCCTGATTGGATTCATCACAAGGCGGAACCTGATCGTCATATTCCTCTGCACGGAGCTGATGTTTCAAGGCGTGGCCATCAATCTGGTCGCCTTCGGCCGCTATCACGGAAACTTCGGCGGGCAGTCGTTCGTGATTTTCATTCTCGTGATTGCAGCCTCGGAGGCGTCGCTGGCGCTCGGGCTGGTCGTGCTCCTGTTCCGCCAGAAGAACACGCTCGATGCGGACGCGTGGAGGGAGTTGAAGGGTTAGGAGAGTTGCCAGTTACGAGTTGCCAGTTGCCAGGGAATTGCCTGGTTTGTACTGGCAACTAACAACTGGCAACTGGCAACTACGCATGCAAGATCTGTTCGCTGTCCATTACTCGTATCTGATCCCGCTGCTGCCGCTGATCGCGGCGTGCGTCAGCGGGTTCTTTGGCGTGCGGTGGCTCAAAGAACAATCGCATTGGCCGATCTGGATTGGGGTAGGGATTAGCGCGATTCTCTCGCTGATTCTGCTCTTCGGCATGTTCCGGCTCTGGGGACAGGGCCAGGCCCTCAATCCTCGACAGACGCAGACGACAGCCGCGGCTCAGCCGGGCGAAGAAGCCCATCACGTGCTGACCGCGACATCGAAGTGGTTCCCCTGGATCCAGGCCGGCAATGAGAAGAAGCCCGGGACGATTTACTACTTCGAAGCATGGGCCGGCGCATTCATCGACCCGCTCACAGCGGTCATGCTCTGCGTCGTCACGTGCGTCGGCTTCCTGATCACCGTCTTCTCCAAGGGCTACATGGCCGGCGAGGAGGGATACTTCCGATTCTTCGCGTTCCTGGGGTTGTTCATCTTCTCGATGACGATGCTGGTGATGGGCGAGAACCTGCTGATGCTGTACCTGGGGTGGGAAGGCGTCGGCCTCTGCTCGTACCTGCTGATCGGCTACTACTACGACAAGCCTTCGGCCGCGGCCGCGGCCAAGAAGGCGTTCATTGTCAACCGCATCGGCGACTTTGGGTTCGGGATCGGGATCATGCTCTGCTTCCTGGTCTTCGGCACGGTCAGCTACTACGGCGGCGACCCGAACCAGCCGCTCGGTGTGCTCACCCGAGCCGCCAGCCCCGAGTTTTATGCACAGTTGGCGCCCTGGCAGCAGACCTGCGTCTGGTGGATCCCGCTCTGTTTGATGCTGGGCGCGTTCGGCAAAAGCGCGCAGTTCCCGCTGTACGTCTGGCTGCCAGATGCGATGGAAGGCCCGACGCCGGTCAGCGCGCTGATCCACGCCGCGACCATGGTGACGGCCGGCGTGTACATGATCGTGCGCTGCGGGCCGCTGTTTACGGGGAACCAAACGGCCATGGTCACGATCGCGGCGGTTGGCGCGTTCACGGCCATCTTCGCCGCGGTCATCGCGCTGCGCCAGTTCGATCTGAAAAAGGTCTTCGCCTACTCGACCATCAGCCAACTCGCCTACATGTTCGTCGGCGTGGCGGTGCTGGCGCCGGTCGCCGGAATCTTTCACCTTGTAACGCATGCGTTCTTCAAGGCGCTCTTGTTCCTGTCCTGCGGCGTGGTGATGCACGCCATGGCGGGGGAACTGGACATGCGGAAGATGAGCGGGCTCAGACGCATCCTGCCGATCACGCGTTGGTGCATCCTGATCGGCTGCCTGGCGCTCGCCGGGTTCCCATTTACCAGCGGCTACTTTTCCAAAGACGATATCGTCGGTGCCGCGTTCCGGTTCAATGTCGGTCTGGGACTGGTGATGCTCTTCACCTCGTTCCTGACGGCGTACTACACGTTCCGCCTGTATTTCCGCGTCTTTGAGGGCCCGCTGGTGGTCCCAAGCGAAG
>DATNAI010000149.1:0-4779 GCA_035572875.1 Castellaniella sp.
CCCCCAAACCCACCCCCGCCGCCGCCGAATCCGCCGCCGCCCCTGTCGCCACGTCCGAAACCACCCGACCATCCGCCGCCACTATACCAACCGCCACGTCCGCCCATGCCTCCCCCCAAGGTGCACACAAAGGCGATCACCCCGGCGCCTAATGCCACCAGGAGGGCCCCGATAAAGAACCACGCCAGCACGGCCGCACCACCGCCCGCCACGATGGCCGCAGGCAACCTCCCAAAAACGCGCCGGAGGACACCTCCGACTACCACCACCAGCAGGAAGATGACGGGCACCAGTTGCCCGAGATCCTGATCGCCATTGTGGGCACGACGGGTAGGCGCGGGTAGTGGCTCGCCGTTGACCACGCCAATCATGCGGTCGACCCCCGCTTCGATGCCGCCGTAGAAATCTCCCTGTTGAAAGCGCGGCACGATGATTTCGCTGATGATGCGCTTGCTGGTGGCGTCATTCAGCACGCCTTCCAGGCCATAGCCCACCTCGATGCGCAACGTTCGGTCGTTCTTGGCAATGATCAACAGCGCGCCATCGTCCACATTCTTGCGCCCGAGCTTCCACTTCTCGACCACGCGAATCGAATACTGCTCGATTTGCTCGTCTCCGGTGGTGGGAACGATGAGCACGGCAAGCTGAGCCCCCTTGGCGGCCTCGAAGGCTTGCAGCTTCTGCTCCAAGGCCGCTGCCTGCTGGCGGGTCAAGGTGCCCGTTTGATCCGTGACGTGTGCCGTCAAAGGTGGAACAGGCACGGGCTGGGCGGTGGCAAGCACACTCCAACACAGCGTGATCACCGCCACCAAGGTCCACATCGCACGCGAGAATCTCATTGACGATTTCCTTGGGCGCCCGCCGGATTTGCCCCAGTCGACGTCCCGAAGTCCACCCGAGGAGGGGTGGATATGGCTTTTTCATTTTCGACGGTGAAATTCGGCTTGATCTTGTAGCCGAAGACCATCGCGGTGAGGTTGGTCGGGAAACTTCTCACCGTCACGTTGTAGTCCTGGACGGCCTTGATATACCGGTTGCGGGCCACGGTAATCCGGTTCTCGGTGCCCTCGAGTTGCGCTTGCAAGTCGCGGAAATTGGCGTCGGATTTCAGTTGCGGGTAGTTTTCCGAGACCACCAGCAGCCGGGACAGCGCCCCCGTCAACTGGCCTTGTGCCGCCTGGAACTTGGCGAAGGCTTCAGGATCGTTCAGCAATTCCGGAGTGACCTGGACCGACCCGACTCGCGCTCGAGCAGCCGTCACTTGCTCCAGCACTTGTTTTTCCTGGGCCGCATACCCTTTGACAGTGTTGACCAAATTAGGAATGAGATCCGCCCTGCGCTGGTACTGGTTCAGCACCTCTGACCAGTTCGATTTGATCTGTTCGTCGCTGGACTGCAAAGTGTTATAGCCACAGCCGGAAAGGCTCAGCGTCAGCATCATCATCAGCAGCAGAGTCCATACTTTGCGCATGAGCGCTCTCCTTATGGGTTACTTACTCTTCAACGCCCTATTATGAGGCATGTAGGTGGCTGGAGGCGTGGGCCGCACCGCAAGTGACGGCGGCACATCGGCTTGTCCTCGGCATGGCTTTTTTGTGCTAAAAATACTGTACATATAAACAGTATTCTTTAGCACGAAGCGGCCATGACTCCCGACGAAATTTCCCGCGCCGAACGCATCCACCCGGGGCTGTGGCGTGCGTCCCAGCTCTCGCACGCCTACGGCCGATGCGTGGCCACGGGCTATGCCGGCCTCTCACGCGAGCTCCCCGGCGGAGGCTGGCCGCTGGGCAATTTGATCGAGTTCCTGGTCCGGCAGCCCGGTAGCGGCGAACTGCAAGTGCTGCGGCCAGCACTCGGCCGGTTGGGCGCGCGATCAACGATGCTGGTGCAGCCGCCGCACCCGCCCCAAACCGCCGCGTGGGCGAACTGGGGTTACACGCCATCCTCCCTGATTTGGGTTCGTGCGCGACGTTCGACCGATGCGTTATGGACTGCGGAGCAGGTCTTGCGCGCCGGCACAGTCGGGGCACTCATCGTCTGGCAGGATCGCGTCCGCAGCCAGGCCTTGCGCCGGCTGCAGCTGGCGGCGCAGACGAGCGACACCTTGTTTGTCCTGATGCGGCCCGCAGCCGCGGCCGAGCAGTTTTCCCCGGCACCCTTGCGCCTCGCGCTCGAGCCAACTGCGCAAGGGCTCAATATTTCAATCATCAAGCGGCGAGGTGCCACTCACGAAGGCCCCCTTCTTCTGCCGTTTTATCGTGACATCCGATTTTCCGAGTTCGACCATGAGATTGTGGGTAGCCGTGCACTTGTCGCACGCAAGCCTGGATACGCACAGTCCGAGCTGGCGCACTGAGCCGGTTGTCGTGCTGGAGCGGGACCACGTGCAGGCCGCCTCGCCGGCAGCCGAAAAGGCCGGCGTGCGCGTGGGCATGCGCCGTGGTGGCGTGAGCACGCTGTGCCCACAAGCAGTCCTGGTGCCCCGCGACCCGGCTGCAGAGGCTCGCATGTTGGACGAAGTGTCCCTGGCACTTTTGCAGTACACCCCCGAGGTCGCGCTATCGGACGAAAACACGCTGCTGCTGGACGTGTCAGCGAGTCTGAACCTCTTCGGTGGTCCGCGCCGCCTGTACCGACGCGTCCACGCGTCGATGGACGGCTTGGGCTTTGCAGCGCGGATCTCGCTTGCGCCGACGGCCGGCGGCTCCTGGCTGCTCGCGGCCCGGCCGATGCGGCGCTGTCGGGTGCTGCAGCTCTCCACCCTGGCCCAGCGCCTGGACCGCATGCCCTGTGCGCATCTTCCCGCGGCAGCCCCCTACATCGAGTGGATCGAGGGGATCGGATGTGCATCCCTGAGATCTCTGCGTGCATTGCCGCGCGCGGGCCTGCAGCGGCGCACGAACAAGGCAGTCCTGCAGGCGCTGGATGCCGCTTATGGCCAAGCTCCTGAAATACTCAACTGGATTGAGCCGCCGCACGAATTCTCTGGCCGCATCGAGCTCATGGAACATATCGAATACGCCGAGGCGGTACTGTTCGTGGCGCGCCGTTTGATCGAACGGCTTTGCGGCTGGCTGTCGGCTCGCCGTCTCGCGGTCACGCGCGTGGTGCTGGAGCTCGACCACGAGCGCGGCCGGCACGCGAGGCCAGCCACCGAGCTGGAACTGGCCCTTGGGGCGCCGACGTGCCAGGCCGAACACCTGCTGCGGCTGCTCGTGGAGCGCCTGCATGACCTGGAGCTGCCGGCACCGGTCATCGCGGTGGATTTGCATGCTTCCGATACGCAACCCGTGGTCGAAATGCCGGTGGACCTGTTCCCGGAGCCGGGAGGCAGTCCGGCGGACCAGCAGCGGCTGATCGAAGTGCTCGTGGCGCGCCTCGGACGTGAAAACGTCCTGAAGCCCGGGCCCGTCTCGGACCATCGGCCAGAGGTCGCGAACCGCTGGGTGCCGGTCGACGAAAAGCCCAGGCCAGGCGGTTGCGTACAGGGTGCCGAGCGCCCCTTCTGGTTGCTGGACGAACCGATTGCGCTTCCGGTCAAGCAGCACCGTCCGTTCTACGGCTCCCCACTGCGCATCATCCGGGGTCCGGAGCGTATCGAGGATGGCTGGTGGGCGGGCCTCACGGTGCGCGACTACTACGTCGCGCAGGCCGAGGACGGGGTCCGATACTGGCTCTACCAGGAGCGCGGCCGCGACACCGGTTGGTTCTTGCACGGCCTTTTCGCGTGAGCCGCCATGTACACCGCGACTGCCCTCCCGCCTTACAGCGAGCTTCACTGTCTCACGAACTACACGTTCCTGAAGGGCGCATCGCACCCCGAGGAACTGGTAGCGCGCGCCGCCGAGCTGGGCTATGGCGCGATCGCGATCACCGACGAATGTTCGGTCGCCGGTGTCGTTCGGGCCTACGTCGAGGCGAAGAAACAGAACCTGCCGCTGCTGGTGGGCGCGAGCTTCACGCTACGCGAGGTCGGCGGCCAACCCGCTGTTTCGCTCGTGGTATTGGCCCAGACCCGTCGCGGATACGGCAACCTGTGCGAGCTCATTACGCTCGGCCGGCGCCGGGCTCCCAAGGGGCAATACCGCCTGTCGCCCAAGGACATCGACAGCCCGGCCGATCTGGATCTCGCACACCTGCGGGGCCTACCCGAATGTGTGGTGCTGCTGGTCCCGGACTACGATGCGGCCCCGGAGCGCCTGGCCGCTCAGGCCGAGTGGGTCCAGGCCACGTTTCCAGGTCGCTGCTGGATTTCACTCACTCTCCTGCATCGGGCCCAAGATGACCGGCACAAGGCCACCGTGCTGGAGGTAGCGCGTCGCATCGGCATGCGAGTGGTGGCGACCGGCCAGGTCGAAATGCATGTCCGGTCCCGCAAGCCCATGCACGACACGCTCGCAGCCACGCGCCTGGGCAAATCGGTGCAGGACTGCGGGTTCGAGCGGGCGCCCAACGCCGAACAACACCTGCGCACGAGGCTGCGCCTGGCCAACCTCTACCCCCGGGAGACGCTGGAAGAGACGCTGGAAGTCGCCTCACAGTGCCCATTCAATCTGGACGAGCTCAGGTATGAGTATCCGGATGAGATCTGCCCGCAGGATCTCACACCAGCCGCCTACCTGCGCCAGGAGACGTACACAGGCGCCCGCCGGCGTTTTGCCCAGGGTATTCCGCTCAACGTCCAGGAACAGATCGAGCACGAACTGGCGCTCATCGCCGAGCTCAAATACGAGCCGTACTTTTTGACCGTCTACGACATCGTGAAATTCGCCCGCA
>DATNAI010000150.1:0-2493 GCA_035572875.1 Castellaniella sp.
GGCCAATGACCTGCTGCACCAGGGCCTCTGGTGCCGACGCCCCGGCCGTCACACCGACGCGGTGGGCATTCACGAGCCAGGCCGGATCGATCATCTCGGGCCGGTCCAGCAGGTACGCCTTCACACCCTTGCGCTCGGCGACCTCGCGCAGGCGGTTCGAATTGGAACTGTTCTGACTGCCCACGACGATGACCAGATCGCACTGCGGTGCCAGGACGCGCACGGCATCCTGGCGATTCTGAGTCGCATAGCAGATGTCGCCTTTCTTCGGTTCCGCAATGCCGGGAAAGCGCTTGCGCAATGCCTCGGCCACCTCGGCCGCGTCATCGATGGACAGTGTCGTCTGCGTCACGAATCCGATGCTGTGCGGATCGCGGACCTCGAGGGTTTCCACGTCGCGCACGGTTTCGACCAGGTACATGCCGCCGTCCGCCTGGCCGAGCGTGCCCTCGACCTCGGGGTGGCCCTTGTGGCCGATCATGATGACCTCGCGGCCTTCCTTGCGCATGCGCGCAACCTCGACGTGGACCTTGGTGACCAGCGGACACGTTGCATCGAAGATCCGCTGACCCCGGTGCTCGGCCTCGGCGCGAACGGCGCGGGACACGCCATGCGCGGAGAAAATCACGATCGCGCCCGACGGGGCGTCCGCCAGCTCATCGATGAACACCGCGCCTTTCGACCGCAGATCGTCCACCACATACCGGTTATGGACGATCTCGTGGCGCACATAGATGGGCGAGCCATGGATTTCCAGCGCTCGCTCGACGATGCTGATGGCCCGGTCCACCCCCGCGCAAAAGCCGCGCGGCTGGGCCAGCAGGATTTCGGGCTCGTCCGCCGCGGAACGGTCAGGCGATGGCGATGTGCTCATAAGACCCCCAGAATCCGGATCTCGACCTGCAAGGCGATGCCAGCCAGCGGGTGATTGAAGTCGAAGAGTGCCGCATCGTCCTGCAAGGTCTTGAGGACGCCGGAATAGCGCCCGCCGTTGGGGGCGACGAATTCGACCATGTCTCCCGCCTCGAATTCAGTGCCGGGGGGCGCGTTCTGGACCATTTCCTCGTGCGAAATCCAGCGCAGCAGTTCCGGATTGCGGTCACCGTAGGCCTGGTCCGCGGGAAGGTCCACCGTGAAATGGTCGCCTTCCGCGCGGTTCAGCAAGAGCGCCTCGAGCCCGGGCGCCCACTGGCCCACCCCCATCTGCAGGGTGGCCGGGCGATCCAGAAAGGTATCGACAAAGGCAGTGCCGGCGGCGGGGCCCGTCAGGGGCTCGATGCGATAGTGCAGCGTTACGTAGGAATCGGGGTGGACAAAAGCGTTCACCACATCGGTTGCGGAAATCAAAGTGTGTCACCGTAGCGGTTCGAGTCAAACATGCCAATTTTAGGGCCTATCATGCCACAAGACACGGTATCCCCCTGCGATGAGCGTCCCCGCGAACGCCTGCTGCGGCACGGCGCTCATGCACTGACATCCGCCGAACTGCTGGCCGTGCTGCTTCGCACGGGCACACGCGGGCGCAACGCAGTCACGATCGGTCGCGAGCTGATCGAGCATTTTGGCGGCCTGCAGCCCCTGCTCGCCGCCGAATCGGCCGCCCTGCTCGCCTTTCCCGGCCTGGGTACGGCCAAGACCTGCGAACTGCTGGCGGTCCAGGAGCTCGGCCGCCGGGCACTCGAAGAACCCCTGCGCCATGCGCAGATCCTGAACCAGCCGGGCAGAGTGAAGGAATTCTGCGCCATGCGCCTGGCACATCTGCGGGTGGAGCACTGCATTGCCCTGTTCCTCGACACCCAGCTCCAACTCATCGATTGCGTGGAAATCGCCCGAGGCACCTTGTCGCAGGCATCGATCTACCCTCGCGAAGTCGTCAAGGCGGCACTTGCCCACCATGCGGCGGCACTGATCCTGGCGCATAACCACCCGTCCGGGCTGGCCGAACCCAGCCCGGCCGACATCAGCCTCACGCACCAGCTCAAGCAGGCGCTGGCGCTGGTGGACGTCAGGCTGCTGGACCATCTGGTCGTGGGCGCCACCGAGGTCAGCTCGCTCGCCGAGCGCGGCCAGATCTGACTGATCGTCCGTGGTTGCGCTTCGTCGCCCGGCATTCTAAAATGCACGGCTCAATCTGGATACGTAGTCAGGGCCATTTTCGCGCGGCTTCTTTGCGCGTCTTCGGGCTGGCGCCGCCGGGTGCTGGTTTGGACCGGCACATGGGTTGCGCCTGGTTTGCACCCGCCCCACGGTCATCTGGCTGGCGACCCCCACCATTGTCGAGAGTACACCATGAAAGAAGGCATTCACCCCGAATACCGCGAGGTCGTTTTCCAGGATCTGCAGACCGGCCACAAATTCATCTCGCGTTCGGCGCTCGCTTCACGCGAGACCACCGAGATCGACGGCAAATCCTACCCGCTCTTCAAGTGCGATGTGACGTCCGAGTCGCACCCGTTCTACACCGGCGCCCAGACGCGCATCGTGGAGACGGGC
>DATNAI010000151.1:0-5534 GCA_035572875.1 Castellaniella sp.
GCTCAGGATGCCAGCCGTCTGAGTCTCGGAAAGCGCCCGCGTCATGTCGGTATCGATGAACCCCGGCGCCACGCAATTGACCGTGATGCCGCGGCTGCCCAGCTCGATGGCCAGCGCGCGCGACAGTCCGGCCACGCCGGCCTTTGCCGCCGCGTAATTGGTCTGACCGCCATTGCCGCAGTAGCCCACCACCGAGGTGATATTGATGATACGCCCCCACCGGGCCTTCATCATGATCCTGGCCACGCCCCGAGACAGGCGGAAGACCGACGACAGGTTGGTGTCGAGCACGGCCGCCCAATCCTCGTCCTTCATGCGCAGAATCAGTCCATCGCGCGTGATGCCCGCGTTGTTCACGAGAATATGAGGCGCGCCGCTGCCGGCAAGTTCGGCCAACAGCGCGTCGCAGGCGGCTGCGTCGTTGACGTTGAGCACAGCGCCCCGACCGCCTTGGGCAGCCAGCGCCTCGGTCACTGACTGCGCCCCCGCATCCGAAGTGGCCGTGCCCACGACCGTGGCGCCCGCCGCGGCGAGCTCCAGCGCGATGGCGCGCCCGATGCCACGCGAAGCGCCAGTCACCAGCGCCGTCTTGCCGGCGAGTGGAGAGTCGGACATATCAGCCTCCCAGGGCTTCCAGCGTCTGTTGCAAGGACGCCGGATCGGTAATGTTGAATGATTGGATGTCCCGGTCGATTCGGCGTGTCAGGCCCGACAGGACCTTGCCGGGGCCGCACTCCACGATGTGGGTGACCCCCGCCTGCTTCATGGCCATGATGGTCTCCACCCAACGAACCGGATGCCAGGCCTGGCGGACCAGCGCGTCCCGGACATCGGCGGGAGCCGTGGGTTGCGCAACATCCACGTTGTTGATGAGCGGGATGCGGGGTGGGGCCACGACGATCCCTGCCAGAGTCCCGGCCAGCACACGGGCCGCGGGCTCCAGCAGCCGCGAATGGAACGGCGCGGACACCGGCAAGGCCAGCGCCCGCTTGGCGCCGGCCGCCTTGGCCAGATCGCAGGCACGCGCCACGGCACCGGTGTGGCCCGCAATCACGACCTGACCCGGCGCATTGAAGTTGACGGCCTCGACGGCCTGTCCCTGCTCGGCCTGCGCACAAGCCTGGCGAACGGCATCATCGTCCAGCCCGATGATGGCCGCCATGGTGCCTTCTCCGACCGGCACTGCGGACTGCATGGCCTGGGCCCGCACCCGCACGGTGCGTACGGCGTCGGCCAGATCGAGCGAGCCGGCTGCCACCAGGGCGGAATACTCGCCCAGGCTGTGGCCCGCGACCAGCGCGGGTTCGGCGCCTCCCGCCTCGCGCCAGGCGCGATACATCGCCACCGAACACAGCAGCATGGCGGGCTGGGTATGCGTGGTCAGGTTCAAGGTCTCGGCCGGTCCGTGCGCGATAAGCCCACGGAGATCCTCACCCAGCGCGTCGTTGCCCGCCTGCAGCGTCGCCTGTACGGCAGCATCCCCCGACCAGGCGTCCATCATGCCGACCGTCTGGGATCCCTGACCGGGAAATACGAATGCGATCTTCATCTTGAAGTGTCCAGTGTCGTCTGACTAAATCTTCACGAGGACGGAGCCCCAGGTGAAACCGCCGCCAACCCCCTGTAGGAGCACCGTCTGCCCGGCACGGATGCGACCGTCGCGCCAGGCCACGTCCAGTGCCAGGGGGACGCTGGCCGCCGAGGTATTGGCATGGCGGTCCAGCGTGACGATGAGCTTTTCCTCGGGCAGATCAAGTTTGCGGCTGATGAAATTCAGAATGCGGATGTTGGCTTGGTGCGGCACCATCCAGTCGATGGACGAAACGGGGATGCCGGCGTCATCGCAGACTTCGCGCGCCGACCGGGTCAGGGAATTCACGGCCAGCTTGAAGACCGCCTGGCCGTCCATGCGCAGGAATGGGTCGCCCGTCACCTGGCCGCGAACCACGTTGCCGGCCGCGCACAGGATGTGGTGCTGGGTGCCGTCGGCATTCAGCCGCGCGGCCAGAATGCCGGGTTCTTCAGAGGCGCTGAGCACCACTGCGCCGGCACCGTCGCCGAACAGCACGCAGGTGCGGCGATCGCTCCAGTCCAGAATGCCGGAGAAGACCTCGGCGCCGATCACAAGGGCGTGGTGCGCCCGGCCGGCCCGGATGAAAGCGTCGGCGGTGGCGAGCGCGTAGACGAAACCGCTGCACACGGCCTGGACATCAAAGGCCGCGGCGCCGCCCGACCCCAGATTCGCCTGCACCAGGCAGGCCGTGCTGGGGAAAATGAAGTCCGGCGTGGAAGTCGCGACGATGATCAGGTCGATGGCATCGGCCGACATGCCGGCGTTTTCCAGCGCGGCGCGCGCGGCGCGGGTCGCCAGGTCGCTGGTTTTGGTTCCCGGCTCGGCGATGTGCCGCTGGCGGATGCCGGTGCGTTCCACGATCCAGGCGTCCGACGTCTCGACACCGCGCGTCGCCAGATCCGCAGCCAGATCATCGTTGCTGACGATACGTTGGGGCAAAAAGCCGCCCGTTCCTGTGATCCTGGCGTATGGCATATCGTTTCCGGAAAAAAGTGACTAGGCAGGCTGATCCGTCGACCTTGGTTCCGCAACCGCGGCCGGCATGTGCGCCCGCAGTGCATCCAGCCGCTGTCCGATGCCGGCCAGCAGGTCGTTGACGACAGCTTCGCGGGTGCGCCGCAGCGCCTGGCCGAATGCATAGGCATCCGCCGAACCGTGACTCTTGAAGACCACACCGCGCAGCCCCAGCAAAGCCGCCCCATTGTAGCGACGATTGTCCACGCGCGAGCGAAAGCGCTGGAGGACGGGGGTGGCCACCAGACCGGCGGCCATGGTCAGCGGGTTGCGACGGAATTCCTCGCGCATCATGAGGCCTATCATGCGCGCCAGGCCCTCGACGGACTTCAGTACCACGTTGCCCACGAAACCGTCGCAGACCACCACGTCCACCGTGCCCTTGAAGATGTCGTTGCCCTCGACGTTGCCGTGGAAGTTCAGCCCGCTCGCCCGCAACAGCTCGGCCGCCTGCTTGACGACGTCGTTGCCCTTGATGAGCTCCTCGCCGATATTCAGCAATCCTACGACTGGCTGCGCCTTGCCGTCGACCGTGGAGACCAGCGCCGCACCCATCAAGCCGAACTGCAACAGGTGTTCCGCCGAGCAATCCACGTTGGCACCCAGATCCAGCACGGTGGTCGACCCCCCCTGCTGATTGGGCAAGGCCGTGGCAATCGCCGGCCGGTCGATCCCTTCCAGGGTCTTGAGCACATAGCGCGAAATGGCCATCCAGGCGCCGGTATTGCCGGCCGACAGCGCGGCGTCGGCACGTCCGTCCTTCACGGCCTGAACAGCCACACGCATGGACGAGTCCTTTTTCCGGCGCAGCGCGACCTCGACCGAATCGTGCATGGTGACGACTTCGGAGGCGTGCAGGATCTCGAACTGGCCCGCCGGTGCCGCATTCTGCTGCAGCGCCTGGCGGATCAGCGACTCGTCGCCCACCAGCAGGCAGCGGGCGTCCGGGTGATTCCGGGCGAACGCGATCGTCGCCGGCACAGTGACCGGCAACCCATGATCGCCGCCCATGCAATCCACGGCGACAGTGATGTTGCGATTGGGCATCGATGCGACGAAAGAGGCGCAGCGATCAGTCGTCGTTCTTCGTCTTCAGAACCTTGCGGCCGCGGTACACGCCGTTGGGGCTGATATGGTGGCGCAGATGCAGCTCACCGGTGGTCGGCTCGATGGCCGTCGCCGGAGCGGCCAGAAAATCGTGAGAACGATGCATGCCGCGCTTGGACGGGCTTTTTTTGTTCTGCTGAACAGCCATGATGACTCCTGTAATCGGGGGCCGCCCATTTTAAGGGAAGCAAGTGCCCACGTGTTGAATGAAAAATCAATGCTTCCTGAGCCGTGCCAGCGCCGCAAACGGCGAAGGCCGTTTCGCGTCAAGCGGATCGGGGGCGGCCCCGGCCCCAGGACACACGTCGTGCCTGGGCGCATAGGGCAACACCAAAATCAGCTCGTCTTCAATGAGTGCCTGCACATCCAGATGCGGATCCGCGACCAGATACTCCGTCTCCGATCCGCATCCCCCGGTCTCCAGAGCATCCGCCGCCTCGAGCTGCGCCGCGTCATCGACGAGGCCCAGCGTGCTATCCACACAGAGCTCAAGATCAAAAGGCGCGAGGCACCGCTGGCAGACCACCCGTACCTGGCCGCGCACCCGCACATCCAGCCAAGCGCGCGCCGCATCCGACCGGCCGGCATCGGTCCGCCCGACAAGCCGCCACTCGAAAATTCCCGGCTGCTCCATCGGCAGATCCTGGCACAGACGCGTGCATGACAAGGCTGGCAGCCGCCCGTCCATCGTCCGTGCCGACCGCGCAAACAAAAGCGTATCGATGACCATGGCCGGTGATTGCAACTTTTGGCACCCAGGAAAACTCTAGATGATACTAGATCGGCGCAAGCCAGGTCAATTCCCGTCGCCCGGTTTCCCCAGGAAGACATCCGCCCCGCAGTACACTGACGCGTTTTCCCATCCCGCACTGCGACATGCAACTCATCCTGGCCTCCAGCTCAGCCTATCGACGCGAACTGTTGCAGCGTCTGGCGCTGCCTTTTGAAGCCATCGCCCCGGATCTGGATGAACGCCCACTCGATGGGGAGTCCCCGGCCGCGCTGGCCAGGCGCCTGGCGCGGCAAAAGGCCGAACACATCCTCGCCCGCCACCCCGACGCCCTGGTCATCGGCTCCGACCAAGTCGCGGACTTCCAGGGCGTCCCACTCGGGAAGCCGCACGGGTTCGAAGCCGCGCATGCACAGTTGCAGCGGTTCAGCGGACAGACCGTCCTGTTTCACACTGCAGTGTGTGTTGCGCGGGGCGAGCGTCGGCTGGTGGATCTGGCCACGACCGAATGCCGGTTCCTGCAACTCACCGACGCCCAGATCCGGCACTACCTGCAAACCGAACAGCCCTACGACGTAGCCGGCAGCGCGAAGATTGAGCGGATGGGAGTCGCACTGCTGGAACGCGTGCGCAGCGACGACCCCACCGCGATCATCGGGCTGCCCCTCATCGCCCTGTGCCGGCTCTTGCGCCAATGCGGCGTGGACCCGCTGCAGCCCGGCGCCCCTTCCTGAGATCCCCATGACGACACTACACCTGATCCCGGTCGGACTGGGTCATCACGACCCCCGGCACTGGCTGCCCGCCGCCGCCCGCGAGGCCGCCATTGCACTGCGCTATTTCATTGCGGAGAACGCCAAGACGGCCCGCTTGTTCCTGAAGCAGATCGGTACTCCCATCCCGCTGCAGGAAATCTCAATCCAGACCCTCAAGCCCGATACGCCAGCCCAGGACATCCTGGCCTGGCTGAAAAGCGTGCCGCCCGACCAGGACCTGGGCCTGGTATCGGAGGCCGGCTGCCCCGCGGTGGCGGATCCGGGCGCGCAGGTGGTGGCCCAGGCTCACCGCCTGGGCATCCGCGTGGTCCCGTGGGTCGGCCCCTCATCCATC
>DATNAI010000152.1:0-3516 GCA_035572875.1 Castellaniella sp.
GTTCGTACGCCACCTTGCTCGAGGACTTCGCCAAAACGGTGCAGGCCAAAAGCGACGGGCGCATCCGCATCAAGGTCTATCCCGCCGCCCAGCTGGGCAGCGAGCTGGAACTGGCCCAGGGCCTGCGCCTGGGCACCGTGGACTTCACGGCCACCTCGGTGGGCAACATTTCCTCGCTGCTGCCCAAGGTCGCCATCCTCGGGGCGCCGTACATCTTCGAGAACATCGAGCACCGGCAGAAGGTGATTTCGGACGACACCGCCTTCTACGCTTCGCTGGAAGAATACGTGAACCACTCCAACGTGGGCGTCCAGCTGCTGGGCATCACTACGGCGGGGATCCGCAGCCTGTACAACTCCAAGGGGCCGGTCAAGACGCTGGAAGACCTCAAAGGCATGAAGGTGCGCACGCTGACGTCCGAGGAGCAGGTCCAGGGCTGGGAGAACCTGGGCGCCCGCCCCACGCCTATCGCGTTTTCCGAGCTGTATTCGGCCCTGCAGACCGGGGTCGTGGACGCCGCCGAGAATTCGCCGGAGTTCTACTACTCGATGAAGCACTACGAGCAGGCTCCGTATTACACGCTCACCGACCACATGATGGCGACCGGCCTGTTCATGGTCAGCAACCTGGCATGGAAGAAACTGCCCGACGATCTCAAGAAGATCGTGCTGGAGGCCGGCCACGCGGCCAGCCGACGTGAGCAGCAATTCGACATGGACATGTCGGCCAAATACATGGAAAAGCTCAAGGCCGAGGGCGTCAAGATCAATGAGATCGACAAGGCCCCCTGGATCGAGCGGTCGCTCCCGCTGCAGGACAAGCTGGCCAAGAAGGTCGACGCCGAAAAGATGCTTGGCCTGATCCGCCAGGCCGGCAGCCGCTGAGCCCATCCCGTCACCCTCCGGAGGATGAAGTGAAACAGCTGTACTTTGAGGACCTGGTGGTCGGCACCGAATACACCAGCCGCGGGCGCACGATCACCGATGCCGATATCCGCCTGTTCATCGGCGCCACCGGCGACGACCACCCGCACCACACGGATGCCGAATACTGCAAGAACCATCCGGTGTTCGAAAGGCCCTGCGCCCAGGGCGTTCTGGTGTTGAGCGTGAGCGATACCTTTTTCGCCTACGAGATCGGTTTCAACCTCGCCCACAGCCTGAACTACGGCCACGACAAGATCCGCTATCTCCAGCCGGTCTATGACGGGGACACCGTGCATTCGGTCATGCGCATCGCCGCCTGCGAACCCAAGGACGCAACCTGGGGCCGCGTCGTCGTGGAATGCAATGTGATCAACCAGAAAGGCCAGTTGGTCCTGGTGAACCACCAGGTCATCCTGGCCGGGCGCAGACCCCCGGCCTGAGCGCGCATCCGCCGCCCGGTGCGCGGGTTTCGGCCCGCGCACCGCCCACCAGCCCCCCGGGTGCCTCACCCGGGCGTCTCATGGAATTGTCTGAAATGCATCCCAGCTTTGAAGGTATTTTCGCATCCACCGTCGTCCCCATGCAGGCGGACGAACGGATCGATTTCGAGGCGCTGGCCCGGCATCAGCAGACCGTGGCCGGCCACCCCGGCATCCGCGGCCTGCTGATCAACGGGCATGCCGGCGAGAACTTCACGCTCAGCGCCGGGGAAAAGCAGGACGTGGTCCGCTGCGCGCGCGAAGCCGTGGGGCCGGAGTCCCGGCTGATCTGCGGAATCTATGCCGAATCCAGCGCCGACGCGGCCGACCAGGCCCGCCAGGCGGAAACTGCAGGCGCCGACGCGCTGCTCGTTTTCCCGCCCTTTTCCTGGGCGCTGGGACACACGGTCGACAGCGCGCTCGCGCACCATCGCGCCATCCGGGCGCAGAGCCGCCTGCCGCTGATGCTGTACCAGGCCTCAGTGAACGCCGGACAGATGGCGTACACGCCCGACACGCTGGCTGCGCTGGCGCAGCTGGAGGGCGTCGTCGCCATCAAGGAAGGCAGCTGGGAGACCGCCCGCTACGAGGCCACGCTGCGCCGCATCCAGGCCGACGCACCGCACGTGGGCGTCATGCCCTCGGGCGACGAGCACCTGCTGAGCACCTTCCTGCTCGGCGGCACCGGCTCGCAGGTCAGCATCGCGGCCCTGGACCCCGAGGCCGTCGTCCAGCTGTGGGACGCCGTCCGCCAGGGCGACCTCGCCCGCGCCCGCGCGGCCCACGCACGGCTGTACCCCCTGGTGAAAGCCGTCTACGGCACCGCGCCCGGGACGCGCGCCACTGCGCGCCTGAAAACCTGCCTTTCCCTGCGGGGGCTGATCCCGGCGCCCACCATGCGGGCGCCCATGACGGCATCCGACCCCGCCGAAACGCAATGGCTTCGATCCGTGCTCGACGAAGCCGGTCTTTAATCCTAGGAGTTCATCATGACGACCAAACACGATCTGAGCGGGGTCACCGTGGCCCCGGTCCTGCCTTTCCACGAAAAGGACCTGAGCATCGACTGGGACAGCTACGAACGCCTGATGGCCTACTGCATGAAGCCCAGCCAGATGGTGTCGGCCTTCGTCAACGGGCATGCCGGCGACGGCGCCATGCTGTCGCCGGCCGAGCGGTCCGAGGTCATCCGGCGCACCCGCCCGCTGATCGGGCAGAACACGCCCCTGATGGCCGGCATCATTCCCTACAGCACGGAGGACGCCAAGGCCCAGGCCATTCAGGCCGAACAGGCCGGCGCCGACGTGCTGGTGCTGTTCCCCATGCCGCAATTCGGCGGCGGCGCCTCCGGCGAGGCGCGCTACGCCATGCACTACCTGCAGTCCATCCGGGCGGTCACCAAGCTGCCGCTCTCCATCTTCCAGCAGGACGTACGCGCGGGCTACGGATACAGCACCGAGGTGCTGGCTGAACTGGTCCAATGCGAGCAAGTCATCGCCGTCAAGGAAGGCAGCGGCAGCATCCAGCTGTACGAGGACAATCTGCGCATGATCCGCGCACGCGCTCCGCACGTCGCCATGCTGCCGTCCAACTACAACTGGATGTTCGCCCAGGCCGCCACCGGGGCCGACGGCCTGCTCTCGGGCATGGCCAGCCTGGTGCCGCAGGAACTGTGCGATCTGTGGTGCGCCACCGAAGCCGGGGACCTGCAGGCGATGCGCGCCGCCAACGACAGGCTGTACGGGTTCGTGCGGTCGGTCTACGGCGCCGCCCCGCTGATGGACATGCACACCCGGCTGAAGGTCGGGCTCGCGCACCTGGGGATCATCGATTCGGCCATCCCCCGCCCGCCGCTGCGTCCCGTGCCCGAGGCGCACGCGCAACGGGTCGTGGCGGAGCTGGACAAGCTGAGGCCGAAACGCCAGGCCCGCTAGGCCGGACCGGCGGCAAAAAAGAACCTCCTCGCGGCGACGCGCAGGAGGTTCTTGCGTGAAAGAACGACTCGCGTCTAAAAAGGTTGTGTACACCAAAGGTCATCTGAATAATCATGAAAATCATCTAATACATTGTTATGTATAGAGAAAAATAAAATATACTATATTTTTCATAGA
>DATNAI010000153.1:0-5455 GCA_035572875.1 Castellaniella sp.
GACCTGCACCAGGATGCGCGTGGCCAGGCGCGAGTACAGGTTCGCGCGCAGGATGCCGGTCCAATCCGCATGGAAGTGGCAGCCGGCTCGGCCGGCCCGCACGGACTCGTAGCCCAGCGCCTGGAGTTCCAGCGACAGGGCTTCCTCCAGCCCGTGGGGGCAGGGCGCGAAGACCGGAAAGGTTTCGGCGATGCGCGGCGTTCGGGCCGCCCGCGGCTTGCGCTCGACGCGGGGCACGGCAGGGCCTTCCGTCGGTATCGCCTCCATGCGCTCGGCTGGGGCGGGCAGCGGTGGTTCACGCCGGGGTTCCCTTCGGGGGCGGGGTCCGCCGGCGTGTGCGCCATGTGGCCGTTTGCGATCGTCGCCGCGCGGTGCGGCGCCGCCGCCCGCGGCGCGCGGTTGTTTGCGCTCCTCACCATTGGGCGCGGCGCGGCTGGCCGCGGCCGGCATCGCAGGACGGCTGGCTTGCTGGGCGTGCTGCTGCAGCGCGGCTTGCCGCGCACGCGCGCCGGAGCGCTGGCGTTCCTTGCGCTCGGGCGCCGGAGACGCGCTGCTTGGGGAGCGCGGTTTGACGCTCAAGGTCTTGCGGGAGGGTGTATCGCTCATGATGACTCAGAAGGGTTTGATGACCACCAGGATCAGGATCAACAGAAGCAGCACCACAGGAATCTCGTTGAACGCCCGGAAAAATCGGTGCGACCGGCTGCATGTGCCCGATTCAAAGGCGCGAAGGTAGTGCCGGCAGGCCAGGTGGTCGATGATCAGCAGTCCGACCAGCAGCAGCTTGGCGTGCATCCAGCCCTGCCCGTGGCCGATGCCGTATCCCAGCCAGAGCCAGAGACCCATGACCAGCGCGAGGACGCCCAGCGGCGTCATGAACCGGTAGAGCCGCCGCGCCATTCCCAGCAAGGTGGCGCGGGTGCCCGAGTCGCTGGCCTGGGCCAGGTTGACGTAGATTCGCGGCAGATAGAACAGTCCGGCGAACCACGAGACGACGAAGAGAATGTGAAAGGTCTTGACCCAGAGCACGCTCAACCCCGCAACTGGCCATCGCCGGTCAGTACCCATTTCTGCATGGTGAGTCCTTCCAGGCCGACGGGACCGCGGGCGTGCAGGCGGTTGGTGGAAATGCCGATTTCCGCGCCCAGACCGTACTCGAACCCATCGGCAAAGCACGTCGGCAGGTTCACGTACACGGAACTGGAGTCGACTTCACGCTGAAAGCGCTGCGCGGCGGCCAGATCCTCGGTCACGATCGATTCGGTGTGCTCGGAACTGTAACGGGCGATGTGGTCCATCGCCTGTTCGAGCGAGTCCACCACACGCACGGCGAGAATGGGTGCGAGGAACTCGGTGGCCCAGTCTTCGTCGGTGGCCGGCACGGATTGCGGCAGCAAGGCCGCCGCGCGGGGATCGGCGCGCAGCTCCACCCCCAGTTCGGAGAAGCGGGCTCCGGCGCGTGGCAACCATTGGGGCGCAATGCGCTCGTGAACCAGCAGCGTTTCCATGGCCCCGCAAATCCCGGTGCGGTAGGTCTTCGCGTTGATGGCGATGGCCAGGGCCTTCTCGGGATCGGCGGCCTTGTCGACGTACAGGTGGCAGTTGCCTTCCAGGTGTTTGATGAGCGGCACGCGCGATTCCGCCGACAGCCTCGCGATCAGGCCTTTGCCGCCGCGCGGGATGATGACATCGATGAAGTCGGTCAGCGTGACCATTTCGCCCACTGCCGCCCGATCCGTCGTGGGGACGACCTGCACGGCGTGGGCGGGCAGCCCGGCGGCGCGCAGGCCCTCCTGGATGATTTCGCCCAACGCACGGTTCGAGTGGAACGCCTCGCTGCCGCCGCGCAGGATGGTCGCGTTGCCGGATTTCAGGCACAGAGCGGCCGCATCGATGGTCACGTTGGGACGGGACTCGTAGATGATGCCGATGACGCCCAGCGGCACCCGCATCCGCGCCACGCGCATGCCGTTGGGCCGCGTGATGGTTTCGCTCAGGCTGCCGATGGGATCCGGCATGGCGGCGATCTGCGCCAGGCCTGTGGCCATGGTCTCCAGCGCTCTGTCCGACAGACGCAGGCGATCCATCAACGGCGCGGCCAGTTGCTGGTCGGCGGCGGCCTTCAAGTCATGGGCGTTTTGCGCCTGCAGCCAGGCGCGGCGGTTCCGCAATCCGTCGGCCATGGCCAGCAGCGCCATGGACTTTGCGGAACCCGGGGCCACGCGCAGCGCGCGCGCGGCCTCCCGGGCCTGGCGGCCCAGGGTCTGCATGGAAAAACCGCTGTCGTTCATAAAAAGCCTGCGTGTCATTCAGAGAGAGTCAGGGCCGTGGGAGTCCCGCCGTGGCCATGCGCATCACCAGTCTGGCAAGCTCATCCCAAGGGTCGCCGAGCCGGCCCGCAACCGGTACGCCTTTGATCATACGATCGATTTCGTGGACGTGGCGCAGCGCCAGCGGCCAGACTGCGGGCGGAATTCGCCGCAGCGCCTGGCGGGCCAGTTTTTCGCGGGCACCGAAGAGCCGGTTGGCCCGCAGACCGGCCTCCAGGCCCGCTGTTCCCAGGTCGCACAGCCGGCCCAGGATACGGATTTCTTCGCCCACGGCCCACAGGACGAGGAGCAGGGCCTCGCCCTCGGCGCGCAGGCCTTCGAGCACGGTCGAGGCGCGGTCAGCCTGTCCCAGCAGCATGGCGTCGCGCAGATCATAGAGATTGTAACGGGCGACGTTCAGCACGGCCGACTGGACCTGCTCCGTCGACAACGCGCCCGGCGGGTAGATCAGTGCGAGCTTCTGGATTTCCTGGTGGGCGGCCAGCAGATTGCCCTCGACTTTGTCAGCCAGCCAGGCCAAGGTTTCCGGGTCCGTGCTCTGTTCCTGGCGATGCAGCCGATCGTCGATCCAGCCGGGCAGGTCGTCGCGCGCGATGCTGGGAATGTCGATCCAGCGCGCCTGCTGGCGCAGGGTGGTGGCCCACTTGCTCTGCTGTGTGGCGCGGTCCAGCGCCGGCAGCTGGATCAGGATGCGCACATCGGGCAGATGGCCGTCAGCAGCCATTGCCGCGAGGCCCACCAGTGCCTCGGCACCCGTCTTGCCCGGCTTGCCGCCCGGCAGGCTGATCTCCAGCAGTCGCAGGTCGCCGAACAGCGAGGTGTTTCGGGCCGCCGCGAGCACGGGGCTCCAGTCGCTGCGAGCGTCCATGACCCAGTGGCTGCGTTCGGTACAGCCCAGCCGGGTGGCGCTGGCGCGGAAGGCGTCCACCGTTTCGGTCAGCAGCAGGATTTCCTCGCCGGCCAGGACACAGCAGGCCGGGAGTTCCTGTGCTCGGGCCAATTGCTCCAGGCTGCGGTTGAAATCCCGAGCCCGGCTGCTCATCGGTACAACGAGCCGGGCATGCCGGGCATGCCGGTCGCGCCGGAATCCCGCCGCCGGCGGATTTCAGTCCCGGGGATGGGCGCCACGGGGAGGCTGTCGGCGCCGCGGTAGGCAGCCTGCACGTCCGGAGCGCTCATGCGGCGCAGGATCTGGTCGATCAGGCTGTTGCGCATGTCGCTGAACGTGCGTGTGATTTCGCTGTCCTTCGCCTGGACGATGTTGACGTTGTATGGCAGCTCACGCACGCTGCGCAGCACGGTGGGCGCGAGCAGCACGTGGCCGGCCTTGTCCAGCAGTTCGAAGCTGAAGTTCAGATCCAGTTCATATTCGTCGACCTGGCCCTGGGGGTCGATCGAGAGTTGCCGCAGGCTCTGCTCGTCGGAAATCTGGTGCAGGTAGACCTCGGCCTCGTTCCGGTTTTCGACGAAGTGGGTATCGGGGGAATTGGCTTCCACGACACGTCGCAGACGCGCGCCGAAATCCGTGTCCAGATTGATGTTGGTGTAAAGAGTCTTGAAGGGCAGCGGTGTCGCGGCCTTCAGGTGAAAGCCGCAGGCGCTCAGGGCGGCCAGGCACGAAAGAGCCAGGCACAGCCTGCGCCTGCGTCGGAATTGTTCGGAAAAGGCCATGCGCGTCACCCCACCACGTTCACCAGGCGCCCCGGGACCACCACGATGCGCTTGGGAGAGCGGCCTTCGAGAAAGCGTTCAACGGCCTCGTGGCCGCGGGCCAGCGCGTCGATGGCGGACTTGTCGGCATCGTGGGGGACGGTGAGCTGGCCGCGCATCTTGCCGTTGACCTGCAGCACGAGATCCACGGTCTCGGCCTTCAGAGCCGACTCGTCGACATGCGGCCATGGCGCATCCAGCAGGTCGCCGAGCGTGTCCGCAAATCCCAGGTCGCGCCACAGCCGCCAGGTGATGTGAGGCACCACGGGATACAGCACGCGCAGCAGGATGGACGCCGATTCGGTTATTGCCGCGTCGTCGGCACCCTCGTGGGCGGCCGCCTCAATCGTGTTGAGCATCTTCATTGCCGTGGAGACCACGGTGTTGTACTGGATGCGCTGGTAGTCGTAATCGGCCTGCCGCAGCAGCGTGTGGATCTGGCGGCGCAGCGACGCACCCTGGTTGCCGAGTCCACTCCAATCGGTCGTGGGAAGGCTGGCGCGGATGGCCTCGTGGTGGGCGTGACAGAATGCCCACAGCCGGCGCAGGAAGCGGTGTGCGCCTTCGACCCCCGAGTCCGACCATTCCAGCGTCTGTTCCGGCGGGCTGGCGAACATGACGAACAGCCGCGCTGTGTCGGCCCCCATGGTTTCGATCAGCGACTGCGGATCGACGCCGTTGTTCTTGGACTTCGACATGGTTCCGATGCCGCCGTAGTCCACCATGGAACCGTCGGCCTTCAGGCGGGCTCCCGTGATGGCACCCTTGTCGTCGGTGATGTTCTCGACCTGGTCGGGCCAGAAGTATTCGATGCCGCCGCGTTCATTGCGCCGTGAATAGATATGGTTCAGGACCATGCCCTGGCATAGCAGCCGCGTGAACGGTTCGGAAAACTTCAGCAAGCCCAGGTCGCGCATCACGCGCGTCCAGAAGCGTGCGTACAGCAGGTGCAGCACGGCGTGCTCGATGCCGCCGATGTACTGGTCCATCGGCATCCAGTAATCGTTTCGAGCGTCGACCATGGCCTGGTCGTTGCCGGGCGAGGTGTAGCGCATGAAATACCAGGACGAGTCGATGAACGTGTCCATGGTGTCGGTTTCACGCCGCGCCGGCTTGCCGCAGCGCGGGCAATGGCAGGACAGGAAAGCCTCGTTCTTCGCCAGCGGGTTGCCGGTGCCGTCGGGCACCAGGTCTTCGGGCAACCGGACGGGCAGGTCCTTTTCCGGCACGGGAACGGGGCCGCAATCGGCGCAATGGATGATGGGGTCGGGGTTCCCCAGTAGCGCTGGCGCGAGATGCCCCAGTCGCGCAGGCGCCAGGTGGTGCGCAGCTCGCCCAGCCCCATCGCCTTGAGGTCGGCCGCCACGGCCTGGATGGCCGCGCCGGTGGTCAGGCCATCGTATTTTCCCGAGTTC
>DATNAI010000154.1:0-8594 GCA_035572875.1 Castellaniella sp.
GGTGGGCGACGGCATCAACGACGCGCCGGCCCTGGCGGGGGCCGACATCGGGTTTGCCATGGGTGCGATGGGCGCCGATGCGGCCATCGAGACTGCCGACGTGGCTTTGATGGACGACGACCTGCGCAAGATCCCGTGGTTCATCCGGCTGTCGCGCGCCACCCACCGAGTCCTGGTACAGAACATCGTGGCGGCCCTGGGGATCAAGCTCATTTTCCTGATCCTGACAGTCGCGGGTCTGGGAACGATGTGGATGGCGGTCTTCGCCGACGTAGGCGCCAGCCTGCTGGTGATCGGGAACGGCCTCAGACTGCTGCGTCCGGTCGCCGCCAAACGGCCATCAACCCGGGCCCTACAAAACGCGTGACAGGAACGCCGCAGTGCGCGGATTCGACGGATGATCGAAAAGTTCCGAAGGTGCGCCGGCTTCGACGACAACGCCACCGTCGGTAAAATAAACGATGTCCGCCGCTTCCCGCGCAAAGCGCATCTCATGCGTGACCAGAATGCAGGTCATGCCGCCGTCCGCCAGTTGACGCACGGCATCCAGCACGTCCTTGACCGCCTCGGGATCCAGGGCGGCCGTGATTTCATCGAACAGCATGACCTCCGGGCGCATGGCGAGGCTTCGCGCGATGGCGACCCGCTGCTGCTGGCCTCCCGATAATTCGCCCGGGTAGCTATCGATCTTGCTGGCCAATCCAACCTGCTCGAGTAGCGCCAGTGCGCGCGTCCGGACTTCGAGCCTGTCCTCGCGCAGGACGTGAACCGGCGCCATCATGACGTTTTGCAGCGCCGTCTTGTGCGGAAAAAGGTTGTACTGCTGAAACACCATGGAAACGCGTTTACGCAAGGCGATTTTCTGCACTTCGGTCTTCAGCGTCTGAACGTCGAAATCCCCGACACGAATGCTGCCTGCATCGATGGACACCAGGCCATTGATGCAGCGCAGCAACGTAGATTTCCCGGCACCCGAAGGGCCGATGACGCAGGCCACCTGCCCCTGAGGGACGGTGAGGGACATACCCCTCAGGATCTCGGTCCGGCCGAATGACTTGTGGACCTCCCGGACACTCACGGCCACGGGCGTGCTCATCGCGGCGCCTTCAGTCGGGAACGGCATACCTGCGCTCCAGATAAAGGGTGAGTCGAGCGATCGGATAGCAATAGATGAAGAACCACAGCAGATCGTAGCTATAAAAAGGCAACAGCAATCCTGGCCTGCCCTCTGCGCTGAGCGCGCGCGCTGTCAGAGTCAGGAGTTCGTCAACACCGACAATCGAGGCCAGCACCGTGGCCATTGTCAGAATCGAATACAAGTTCATCCATGGCGGCAGCATGCGCCTGATGCACTGGGGCAGGATGATCATCCACAGGATCCAGCGGCGGGAAAACGCCAGAGACGCGGCGGACTCCCACTGCCCGGTCGGGATGGACTGGACGGCGCCGCGCAGGATTTCCGACACGTTCGCCATGACAGGAAGAGAAAGCCCCAGCGTCGCCTTGACCCATCCCGGAATCGCAACCGTGCCTCCCAGTACAGTCACGCGAAACGGCAGCAGATACATGCAATAGAACAGGAGCACCAGCCAGGGGGCATTGCGAAAGAATTGGGTGACAAGCCACGATGGCTTGCGTGCCCAGGCCGACTGGGCAATCTGCGCAAACCCCAGTAAGAGTCCGAGGACCGTACCCAGCAGCATGGCCAGCACGCTGATCGCGAGATTGAGCAGGAAGCCCTGCAACAGCAGCGGTGTCCACTTCCAGAGCGTGGCCCATACAGACGGTTGATCCGGACCCGCCTGGGCCTGCGCCACGCCGCAGCAGGCGACAAACAGCAGCAACAGGCCCAAGCCCGCCGGCACGGTCGGTCTCCAATGGCGCCCTCTCCAGTCATTCGGAAAGGTCGTCGTCGAAACGGCGCGCAGCGCTTCCGGGACCAGAACGGGCAGATCGGTCCGCCAATCGGGCTTCATGCGCCAAAGCCCGGCAAATGGAGGGCCCGCTCCCAACGCCTCATGAGATACGCCAGCGCTCCGGCCAGGATCACATAAGAGACCAGCAACACGTTCATCAGCTCCGGCACGTTCAGCTCGTCGGACCAGATCTGGCTCGTCACATACAGCATCTCCGGCACGGCGATGGCATAGGCCAGCGTAGTGGTCTTGACGAGATTGACGAGATTGTTGGTCAATGCCGGCAGGCTGACGCGCAGCGCGAGCGGGAACACAATGAGGCAATAGATGCGCAGCCTGCTGAACCCCAGGGACTCGGCCGCCTCGATGGTCGTGCTCGAGATCGCCTGGACGCCAGACCGGAAGATCTCGGTATTGAAGGCGCCGGCAAAAAACGATAGCGACACGATCGCCCACGTGACATTGCCGACCAGCGGGACATGCTCGCCCGAACCGGTGGCGGAGGTGAGCAAGCCTCCTAGCCCGAAGTAGAAAAAAAAGAGCTGAACCAGGGGCGGCGTATTGCGGAAGAACTGGATATACCAGTACACCATCAAACGAACGAATTTCAGCCTGGACTCCTGCAGCCAGGCGCCCACGATCCCGATGACGACGCTCAGCACAATGCAGACGGCCGACAGGCGCAGCGTCATGATCGCGCCGGCCAGGAAATGCGCCCTGTCGAAGGCATCGTAAAAAATCGACAGGTTGATCCCCGTCGCCTCGTACAACCAGCGAAACCAGTCCCAGAAATCCTGCATGGCAGCCACCCGGCGTTACTGTCCGGTCAGGTCAGATCGACGAGTTCACCGAACGGCGAGCCAGGTGCGCGCGCGAGGGGTCCGCGCCGACCGAGATCACCGGTACTTGTCATGTTCCTGCTGGGCAAAGGCGATTGGCTTGATACCCCACTTCTTTTCGAGAGACAGGATCTTGCCCGATTTGTGCCACCCCGTGACCATCCCGGACAGCAGGGATGCAAAATGGTCCTCGCCTTTTTTCGCGCCTACGCTCCACGGCGTGAAAAAGATCGACGTCAGCGGCATGTCATAGTCCTTCCACTGCGGCTTGAGCAGCTCGCCCTGGATGGCCGTGTCGTCGTAGGCGAACGCAGCGCACGAGCCGTTTCTGAGAGCGGTGTACGCTTCGGCCGTACCCGGGAATGCCAATCCCTGCACCCCGTATTTGGCTTGAAGATCCTTGTTCGTGAACGTTCCCTGGATTAGACAGACCTTCTTGCCGCGCAACTGGTCCCAATTCTTGAAACCGGCGGACTTGGGCGCCAGGATGTTGACTCCGGCCCCGTAATAATGGGGCTGGACCATCTCCATGAGCTTGTCTCGTTCCGGCGTATCGGTCAGCGTAGCGAGGATGAGATCGATCCTGCCCTGTTGCAAGTACTGCACGCGGTTGGACGCCACCACCGGGACCATCTGGAGTTTCACACCCAGTTGCTTGGCAATATCGGCCGCCAGATCGGGACCGAACCCTACGATGGTCCCCGAGGTATCCAGGTAGCCGAAGGGCCGATAGTCGGCCTTCACCCCGACCACCAAGGTTCCTCGACCCTGTATGTCACTGACAGCGTCGGCATGCGCCGCCGTCACCATGGAAAAGCCAAGCGTCGCCGCCATGGCCGCGAGGGCCAATGTTCCGTTCATTTTTTCTCCTGTTTTCAAGCGGCTTGCGAGGCGGGCCCGCGTTCCGACATCTGGCCGGATTCACGCCCGAGATACGCCGCGATCGTGCGCATGCCGAACAGCCCGGCTTGCGCCTCGGCTTCGCTGTTGTAATTGGTATTGGTGTTGACGTCGTAGGTGTAGCGCTCGCCGCGCGCGTCGACGATGGATTCAATCCCCGCAATACCGACGCCGTAGTCGGCCATGAAACGCCGGTAGCGCTCAAGGTCGGGGATATCGAAGTCCGGAATGACCTCGAAGCGAGGACGAACCGCGGCGGTTTCACCCCCCACAGGGCAGGCCAGGTCGCCAATCTGGCAGACATCGGCGGGACACAGCTCGAATCCTTGGGACGTGTCCACCCGCACGGCATACAGAAACTTTCCCCCGATGAATTCAGCCCGCGTAATGCAGGGCTCAGGCGCCTCTATGTACTCCTGAATCAGCGTGATGCCATCGACGGACTGTTCGAATTGGGGACTGGCGACATAGCGCTCAAGGCTGGCGATGTCATGAAACAGATGGACCCCAAGCCCCTTGCCCGCACGATTGTGCTTGGTAATGAATGGCGCCGGCATGTTGCGCGCAGCCTGCACGATACGATCCGCACCGACCGCGGCGAGCGTCCGGGGCGTGCGGACCCCGTAACGGCGCAGCGCGGCATACTGGGCAATCTTGCTTACCTCCAGCCGCAAGGCGCGGCTGTCATTGACGACGCGCCTGTCATACGACTCAAGCCAGGCAAGAACCGCCGCCGTGTATTCGGGGCCGTAACGATGTCCGCGCGTATGGGACGATGCGCTCATGCGGTTATAGAAGACCCCATCCGGGGGCGGAGCGGAAAAATCCAGCACCCCTTCGTCCAGGAACCACTCCTCGAAGCTCAGGTTCAGTTCCGCAAATGCCGCGCGCAGGGGTTCCACCCAGGCGTTGTTTTCATGAATGACGAAGATCTTTGACATAGGTCGCAAACGGGCGCGCGACAAAGCCGCCGCACCGGGAAAAACGCAGTGTCATTACGTTAATTCCGGACAGGGCAGCGGCAAACGAACGGCTTGCTATTTGCTTATGAAGCCCGCGCCGTAGCGGCGGCGTCCGGTCGAAAAACCTGCGGTTCAAAGGTGAGCGTGGCGAAATAATCCGCCAGCGTCTCCTCCCGCCGGATCAGCGCGACGTCGCCGTTCTGCTTGAGCAGCAGCTCTTTCGGCCGCAGCCTGCCGTTGTAGTTGAAGCCCATGGCATGGCCGTGAGCCCCCGAATCGTGAATGACCAGCAGATCACCGTCCGTCACCTTCGGAAGCTGCCGCTGAACCGCGAACTTGTCATTGTTCTCGCACAGCGAACCCACTACATCGACCAGGGGATCCTGCTCATCCAGCGTCTTGCCCAGCACCTCGACATGATGATAGGCGCCGTACATGCCCGGCCGCATCAGCGCCGACATGCTGGCATCGACCCCCACATAGGTTCGATAGATGTCCTTGTGGTTGATGGCCGTGGTCACCAATACGCCGTGCGGGCCCGTCATGTAGCGCCCGCTTTCCATGTAGACCTTGGGCTGCCAGCCGTTACGCTGCTTGAACTGCCGCAGCAGGACGGCGGCTTCCGCGCCCAGTTTCTTCACATCGAAGACCGGTTGCTCCGGGCGGTACGGAATGCCCAGACCGCCCCCGATATTGATGAACTCGAAAGGCGCCGACAGCTCGCGGCCGACCCGCTCGATGACTTCGAGCAGCATCGCGACGGTCTGGATCATGTAGTCCGCGTTGAGCTCGTTGGACGCGAGCATGGTATGCAGCCCGAACCGCTTCGCCCCGCGCTCGCGGGCCTTCTGAAAAGCCGGCAGCAATTGCGCCGGCGTCACGCCGTATTTGGCTTCTTCGGGGGCACCGATGATGCTGTTGCCGGACCGCACCGACCCAGGGTTGTAGCGGAAGCACACCAGGTCCGGCAACCGGGGCGCCTTGTCGACCAGACTGATATCGTCCAGGTTCAGGATGCAGCCGCCATCACTCAACGCAGCCTCGAACTCGGCCCGTGCCGTGTTGTTCGAGGTGAACATGATGTCGGCACCCCGCGCGCCAAGCTGCCGGGACAGGACCAGTTCCGCCACCGAACTGCAGTCAAAGCCAAACCCCATTTCCCGCATGATCCCCAGGATCGCAGGATTGGGCAGCGCCTTGACGGCGTAGTATTCGCGAAATCCGGGGACATCGGCAAAGGCTCGTTTCAGCGCTTCGCCGGTCCCGCGGATGCCGGCCTCATCGTAAACGTGAAACGGCGTACCAAAACGGGCGGCGATATCGGGGAGCAACGGCAACAGCCGCTCCCGGAAGCCGGAAGGCATGGGCATGACGTAATCCTCAGCGAGCTTGACTGGACGGCGACGATACCCGCACAGCGTCAGCGATGCGCTGCATGGCCTGCCGGATATTCTCGTGGCTGTTGAAGGCGCTGATGCGGATATGGTGCTCGCCGCAGCGCCCGAATCCCGCCCCCGGCGTGCACACCACGCCGGCCTTGTCCAGCAGGAAGTCGAAGAACGACCAGGAATCCCGGTCGGTCTGGACCCAGATGTAGGGCGAGTTGTCGCCGCCCACGCACGGGATCCCCATCCGCTGGAAGGACTCGCGCACATAGGCCGCGTTGGTCAGGTAGTAGTCGATCAGCTTGCGCACTTCAAGCTGGCCTTCGGGGCTGAAGACCGCCTCCGCCGCCCGCTGCACCGGATAGGACACCCCATTGAACTTGGTGGTGTGGCGGCGCAGCCAGAGATCGCGGACCGAGACAGCCTGGCCAGCCGCCGTGTACGCCATGCAGCGCTTGGGCACCACGGCGTAAGCACAGCGGACCCCCGTAAAGCCCGCTGTCTTCGAGAAACTGCGGAACTCGATGGCCACGTCCTGAGCCCCCGGGATCTCGTAGATGGAATGCACGAGCCTATCGTCTCGAATGAAGGCTTCGTAGGCGGCGTCAAACAGGATCAGCGACCGGTTCTCCCGGGCATAGTCGACCCATGCCTGCAGCTGCTCGCGGCTCATGGTGGCGCCCGTCGGATTATTGGGGGAGCACAGGTAGATCAGGTCAGCCGGTTCGTCCGGCAATTGCGGCGAGTAACCGTTTTCGGGAGTGCAATCGAGATAAACCAGCCCGGGATAGCGGCCATCCGCGAATGTCCCGGTCCGGCCGGCCATCACATTGGTATCGACGTAGACCGGATAGACGGGATCGGTGATTGCCACGCGGATGTCAGTCGCAAATAGCTCCTGGAAATTGCCCACGTCGCATTTGGCGCCGTCGCTGACGAAGATTTCATCGGCCTGGACGTCCGCACCGCGCGCGGCGAAATCGTGACGGGCAATCGCCTCGCGCAGGAAATCGTAGCCTTGTTCAGGGCCATAGCCGCGGAAAGTGCGGGTGGATGCCAGTTCGTCGACCGCCTTGTGGAAGGCTGAGATGCAGGCATTGGGCAGCGGCTGGGTGACATCGCCGATCCCAAGCCAGATCAGTTCGCGCTCTGGATGCTTCTGCTGGAATTCGCGCGCGCGCCTGTTGACGTTGGCAAACAGATAGCTGGCCTGCAGCTTTTGATGGTGCTCATTGATCTTGATCATGGGGGTACCGAATCGTCGAACGTGACCGTGGACGAGCAGCCACCCTGAGCTGCTGCGCCAGAACTGCGCAACGATACTGCTTTTTTGCGCGTCGCGTTCGGACCCGCCCGCTAGCGGTAGCCGCGATGCCAGCCCCCGCGATAACCGCCCCGATAACCGCCATGGTAGCCGCGATGATAGCCGCCACCCCAGACGCCAAAGTTCAGGTACACCGGGGGACCGACATAGGCGGGAGCCGGCGCCGCGTACACGACACCGCTGTCATCGCCATAATAGGCTGGCGCGGGGGTGTAGACGGCGCAACCGCCCAGGGCGGAAACAGCAGCCAGGGCCACCAGAAGCTGCCTTGCGCGAGAAGAGAGGTGAGTTTTCATGATAAGGATTAGAACCCTAATCCCGCCCGCCGTTCCCGTCTTTTTCCCGCCGTTACCTTGACTTCCGAGTTCTCCATCTTTCAAGGGGTTTTACGACAAATTGTCGCCCGCACCGCCAACAGGGGCCCGAATGGACCCCTGTGAATGAAGAGGAACGGTCCCCTTTCTTCAGAAGGTAATGCCCAACCAGCCCTTGACCTGGGCATACAGATCCCCCTGGAAGTCTTCCGGGGTGCCCGAAGCAGCAATTTCGCCCAGACTGAGCACGTAGACGTGATCGGCCAGGGCCACCACGCGGCGGACGTTGTGGTCGACGAGCAGGATGCCCATGCCGGCTGCGGCAAATTGTCGCACCCAATCAAAGGTCTCGGCCGCCACCTTGGGGGCGAGCCCGATGCTGGGTTCATCGATCAGGCATACGCGCGGCCGGACCATATAGGCCTTGGCGAATTCGAGCGACTTCTGCTGACCACCCGAGAGGTCCCCCGCCTGAGTCCGCAATTTCTGTCGCAGCATGGGGAACCGGTTCAGAGTATCGTCCAGCCTCCGCGCGATGAGCGTCACGCCGAATTGCCTCCTGCGCCCCTCGAGCGGCAAACGCAGGTTTTCCTCGACGGACAGGAATGGAAACAGGCTGGATTCCTGCGGGATGTACCACATGCCGCGGTCAATGAGCGTATGGGGCTCCGCTCCGGAAATATCCCGCCCTTCGAGCCGTATGGATCCCGACTTGGGCTTCAGGAAGCCGAAAATCGTTTTGAAGAGAGTGGATTTACCGGCGCCATTCAGCCCGATGAGGCCGCTGATGCGCCCCGGGTACACGGTGAGCGAAACATCGCGCAGGACATCGATGTCGCTCATGTAGCCGGAGGTCACCTGCGCCATTACCAGGATCGGGCTACCGTCGGCCCCGGCCGCGGGCGCCGGGGGGCGGGAACCGTCTTCGGCGCGCGAAATGGCGGCGTCCTCCAG
>DATNAI010000155.1:0-9802 GCA_035572875.1 Castellaniella sp.
CGCAGCCCAGGACACAGGCGCAGCCGTGGCCGGTGGCAAGTCCTCGGCGTCTCCAGCCTGGAAGGCTCATCGCAAGCGGCTCCACGACGGCCTGATCGCGGCGCTACAGCTACGCCGGCAGGATATCGGCCATATGAGCGACGCCGCCCTGCGGGCTCAGGCCACCGCCGTGCTGGGCGAATTGATTGCCGCCGACCCCGGCCTCGATGGCGCACTGGACCCCGCTGTCCTGGTCACCGATCTGGTGAATGAGGCCGTCGGACTGGGTCCGCTGGAGCCCTTGCTCATGGATCCCGGCGTAACCGAGATCATGGTCAATCGGCATGATGAAATCTTTGTCGAGCGCGCGGGTCGCCTGGTGCCTGCGGGCACCACGTTCAGCAGCGAACAGGCCGTGTTGGGCATTGTCGACCGCATCGTCGCGCCGTTGGGTCGGCGAATCGACGATGCCGCGCCAATGGTGGATGCAAGACTGCCTGACGGTTCGCGAGTCAATGCCGTGATCGCACCCATCGCGTTGCGGGGCACAAGTCTCACCATTCGCAAATTCCCCTCCCGGCGCCTGACCCTGGGAGACCTGATGGCCACGGGGGCGTTGGATCAGTCCATGGGGCAGTTCCTGACACACTGCGTGCGGCATCGCAGGAACCTGGTCGTCTCCGGAGGCACTGGCTCAGGCAAGACCAGTCTGCTGAATGTCCTGTCGAACGCCATTCCGGCCGGCGAGCGCATCATCACGATCGAAGATGCCGCGGAGCTCCGTCTGGACCACGTTCATCTGGTGGCCCTGGAGGCGCGTCCGGCCAATCTGGAGGGTCGCGGGCGGGTCGAGATCCGCGATCTGGTGCGCAACGCCTTGCGAATGCGCCCCGATCGCATCGTGGTGGGCGAGTGCCGGGGTGGGGAGGCGTTCGACATGCTGGCGGCCATGAACACCGGGCACGAAGGTTCGCTCACTACCTTGCATGCGAATAGCCCCCGCGATGCGCTGTCGCGCCTGGAGACCATGATCCTGATGGCGGGGATGGATCTTCCGCTGTCGGCCGTGCGGGAGCATATTGCCGCCAGCGTCGACTTCATCGTGCAACTGGTCCGGGTGGCCGACGGCCGGCGGATGGTCAGCGCTATCGTCGAAGTCACGGGTCTGGAGGCCGGGCGCATCCAGATGCAGGAGCTTTTCGTCGGCGAGTCGGGACCGCCGGCTGTTTTCACCGGATGCGGCCTGTTGCCCAGCGGCTTTTCCAACGGTGCCGCGCCGGATATGGCCTGGTTCGTGCAGCGCACGGTCAACGAAGGGCGTGCGAGTCTGCCGACCGGTTTGCCACGGGAGGATGCCGTATGTGGCTGATGCTGACGATCCTGTTTTCCGCAGCAGCGGCCGCGCTATTAGCGTGGCTGGTCCTGGGACGCATGTGGCGAGCCTGGATGGCATTCGATGATCAAGTGCGGCGTGACGCCCGGCGTACGCTGGATGCTTCGTTTCTGTTTCTGGACGAAGGCCGGCTCTGGCTCGCGGCGTGGGTGGCCGGTGCGCTTCTGACGCTGGCGATTCTCTGGTTGGGCGGCAGTCTCTGGCTGGCGGTGCCCGTGCTGGGCGGCTTGCTTGCGTTCCCCAGGCTCGCGTTGCGCGCTCTGCAGCGGCGCCGTGAGCAGCAGTTCGACGCGCAGCTTCCGGACCTGGTGCAGGCACTGGCCGGCGCGCTGCGGGCTGGCGCGGGCGTTCAGCCGGCGCTGCGGCACATCGTGACGCAGGCTCTGCCTCCGCTGTCGCAGGAATTTGGCCTGATGCTACGCGAGCAACGCCTGGGGCTGGGATTCCAGGACGCGCTGCAGAAGCTGCGCGAACGCATGCCGACCGAATCCTGCGGGTTGGTGGTTTCGGCCTTGTCCATCGCGGCCCAGACGGGTGGAAGCCTCGCCGACACCCTGGAGGGTATCGCTCAGACGTTGCGTGCACGCCAGCATTGGCTGGGACGGGTCCGGGCGCTGACGGCTCAGGGCCGCATGCAGAGTCACATCATGGCCGGCTTGCCGATCCTCTTGCTGCTCGTGCTCTCGCGCCTGGAGCCGGAGGCCATGGATCGGCTCTGGTCCACGGCGCTGGGTTGGGCGGTGTTGCTGCTCATCTTCGTACTCGAATGCCTGGGAACCGTCTGGATCCGGCGCGTCATTGCGGTCGAAGTCTGAAACCGGTCCGTATTCGGCATGGGGCCCCCTATCAGGAGTATCCGTCATGTTCTGGACAGGTCTGACTGCCGCCGCGTTGTCCGTGGCGCTGTGGCTCTGGCTTCTGGGCCATCCCTGGGTAGCCTATCCGGACAAGGGCTCCGGAACGACGGAATCGAAGCCACCCTTCTGGTGGCCCTGGGTGTGCGCGCTGTCTCCAGTGTGCGCGCCGTTCGTGACGTGGCACATGCGCCGTACCTTCGAGCGCTGGCGTACGCGAGCGGGTCTGGGAGCCCGCTGGTCGGCCCGCGAATGGTTTGCCGCGCGATTGATGCTGGCGGCCGGGGGCGCTTTGTTGTTGGGGGGCAGCGGCCTCGTCTCGGATGTGCCGCCGTCGTGGCTTCTGGCTGTCAGCGCAGCGGGGGGTGCGCTGGGTTATGCGTGGCCGGCGTGCTGGCTCAGGCGCTCGGCCTGGCGGCGGCGGCTTGTCATGATGCGCGAGCTGCCCTTCATGCTGGATCTGCTGACGCTTTGCGTCGAGGCCGGTTTGAGCCTTCCTTCAGCCCTTCAGCAGGTAGCGCGCCACGCGCCGGCGGGACCTTTGCGGGACAGCCTGAACGATGCGGCCGCGCTTGAGCGCACTGGGATGAGCCGGTCCCAGTGGCTGGCCCGATGGGCCGAGACCACGGATGTGTCCGGAGTGCGCAGTCTGGTACTGACATTGGCGCAGGCCGATCGGCTCGGCATGAGCCTGGGGCCGCTGTTGCGAGCCCAGTCGGCCCAGCAGCGCAGCGAACGCTTCCTGCGCGCCGAGAAGCTGGCGCTGGAAGCGCCCGTTCGCATGCTGTTTCCGATGGTGCTGTGCATCTTTCCCTGCACCTTCCTGGTCATCGGTTTCCCGGTGGCCGTGAAGCTTCTCCAGTCGGGGCTGTAGTGACTGCGGGACGCCTGAAGATCCGGATTGCCCGGACCTTTCGACAGCGCCTGCTCGGCGTGTGCGCGTGGGACGACTGGGACGCGCAATCCTGGGCGCTTTGGCTGCCTCGCTGTCGTGCCGTGCAGACCCTGGCGCTGAGTCGACCGATCGATGTGGTGTTCGTCACGGCCACGGGTGAACCCGTGCGCGTGGTTCGGCGTCTGCCCCCGCGCCGGGCTTGCATGTGCCTGCAGGCCTGGGGAGTGTTCGAATTCCCGCCCGGTTATTGCTCCATTCCGGGCTGGTCCGACGTGCTGTCGGATGCCGGGGGAGCCTTGAAGATCGAGGTGTAGATGGGATAGAAGCTGCAGTACAGCAGGGCGGTGATGAGGATATCCACCGGCAGGGCGATCCACCCCAGAGTGGACCCCGCGATACCCGCCTCAGCCAGCCGCTCGATCAGCCAGTGGAAGCCGAAGTAAAGCGCGGCCCAGCTCGCCACGTAGCTGACGATAGGCAGCTTGTTGCGCCAGCACGCGACCATGGAATAGAACAGGGCCCGTCGCAAGGGCAGCCGGTGCCAGCCCACGAGTGCCGGGGTATGCCAGAACAGCGCCGAGATCACGACGTAGAACAGACCAAAAACGATCAAGGGGCCGGTCATGGCATGGGACAACGCGGCGTAGTCCGGCTTGTCCGCCTGCTGTTCGAGCGTGACCAGCAAGTCCGACCAGAACAGCATGGTCGCGACGGCGGCCGCCGTAAACGTGGCCGCCAGATAGGCCATGCCGAGCTTGAGCAACGGCCGTGCGACGCCCGTACCCTTGAGCGGCTGGAGCCACAGGGCTGGCAGCAAGCGGACGTTCCGTTCGAGGTTGCGACAGGCGCACAGCGTCAGGAAGGTCAGCAGAGGCGTGAGCGCTACCAAGGCGATCTGCCCCAGGATGGGGATCATCGATCCTATGTTGATGAGAAAACTGGTCGCAACGCTCCAGAACAGCATGGCCATGGGTTGGCGCCGGAACAGCGCATAGCCTTGGAGGATCCAGGACCAGCCGGCGCTCATCGGCAATATGGTGGCTTGCATCTTGGTCAGCCGGGCAGTGCCGGTGCGGGCTGTGCGCTGCGCAGCCTGAGGATTCGTTCGAAGTGGCGCGGATCGTGGGGTTTCAGCGTCTGCGCCGGGCGAGGCACGTGGAAGTCGTACAGGCGTGAAATCCAGAAGCGCAGTGCCGCGGCGCGCAACATGGCGGGCCAAGCGCCGCGCTCTTCATCCGTGAAGGGCCGCACGTCGTGATAGGCCCGGAGCCACGCATCCAGCCGCTTGTGGACGAAAGCGCCCGAGTTGCGCTGGATGCACCAATCGTTGACGCTGACGGCGACGTCGAACAGCCAGGCATCCCACCCTGCGAAGTAAAAATCGATGAAGCCGCCCATGTGGGGCGACTCGAAAGTGCCATCGAAAAGTACATTGTCCCTGAACAGATCGCAGTGCGACGGCCCCGATGGCAGTGCGGACGCCGGCCGGCCGGCCGCAAGGCTGGTCTGTTCCTCCAGACTCTGGCGCAGCAGTGCGGCCTGCCCGTCATCCAGAAAGGGATAGAGCGAGGGCGCGGTGGCTTGCCACCACGCCAGGCCGCGCAAATTATCCTGGTGAATCGTAAAGTCTCGGGCCGCCAGGTGAGCCTGCGCCAGGGTGCGGCCGGCGAGCGCACAGTGCGCGGGGCTCGGCTCGGGTTCATAGCCGCCCGACAGGCGCGTGACGATGGCGGCCGGCTTGCCGTTGAGCGCAGTGAGGCGCGTGCCGTCCTTCAGTGTCTGAGGCTGCGGCACAGGGACGCCGCGCAAGGCCAGGTGGTGCATCAGCTCGATGTAGAACGGCAGTTGATCGGCGTTCAGCACTTCGAACAGCGTGAGCACGTAGTGACCTCGATTCGTGTCCAGGAAGTAATTGGTATTTTCGATCCCGGCCGTGATGCCTCTCAGCGTGATGAGTTCGCCCAAGTCGTAGCGTTGCAGCAAGGTACGGGCGTTGTCGTCCGAGACGGAGGTGAAGACGGCCATGGGAGCGTCGAACGGCCCGGCGGGCCGGGCAAAAGTGGGTCAGCAGTGAATTTTAGACTAAATGGCTGGCGTGCCGGACCGCCCCCGCCCGGGACGCTCCCAGTCCTTCGTCTGCGGTTCGTTAAAATGGCGTTTCGCTACGGAATTCCATCATGTCTCAGTCTTCGTCCTGGCGGTTGTGCGTGGCGCCCATGATCGACGTCACGGACCGTCACTGCCGCTATTTTCACCGCCTGCTGGCGCCTTCCGCACGTCTTTACACCGAGATGATCACTACCGGAGCGCTGCTGCGTGGCGACCCCGCGCGCCATCTGGATTTTGACGCGGCCGAGCATCCTGTGGCGCTGCAACTCGGCGGCAGCGACCGCCAGGCGCTGGCCGAGTGCGCCCGCATGGGCCGGCGCTGGGGCTACGACGAGATCAATCTGAACTGCGGCTGTCCGTCCGACCGGGTCCAGAAAGGTGCCTTCGGTGCCTGTCTGATGGCCGAGCCCCGGCTGGTGGCAGACTGTGTCCGGGCCATGCAAGATGCCGTGGACGTGCCGGTGACCGTCAAACACCGACTCGGGCTGGGTGATGATCAGTCCTATGATTTCGTCCGGGATTTTGTGGGCGCTATCTACGAAACGGGCTGCCGCGTCTTTATCGCGCATGCGCGCAATGCCGTGCTCAACGGTCTCTCGCCGAGGGAGAACCGTCAGATTCCGCCGCTGCGCTACGCCGATGTGCAGAACCTGAAGCGGGATTTTCCGGAGGCGACGATTGTCCTGAATGGCGGACTGATCGACCCCGCTGAATGTCGTCACTGGATGCAGGCGCTGGATGGCGTCATGCTGGGCCGCGCCGCCTGGCATCACCCCGAGATACTGGCCGAACTGGACCAGGCGCCGGTTCCGGCCGACGCTGCCCGAACCGATGAGGATGTGCTGGAGGCATTTCTGGCATATGCCCGTCAACAGCATGCAGCCGGTGTTCCTCTGCATGTCCTGGTCCACGGCATTCTCGGGTGGCGCGCCGGACGCCCTGGTGCGCGGCATTGGCGGCGCCTGCTGTCCGATCCCCGGCTGCTGAAGGTTCGGGGCCCGGAAATTTTGCGGGAAGCGTGGGCTGCGGCGCTGCCGGCGTGAACGCACCGGCGGGAATGGATCCCCGCCGGTGGTCTGCTCAGTTCTTTCGGGCAGGCTCCGACATATCCGACGGCCAGTCGCGGATATAGGCCTTGAGCATGTCGTTTTCGAACTGCTGGGCCTCGACGATGGCGCGTGCCATGTCGTAGAACGAGATCACACCCATCAGTGTCGGACCGTCCATGACGGGGATGTAGCGCGCATGCTTGTCCAGCATCAGCCGCTGTACTTCATCGGCGTCCGTGTTCGGTGTCACGCTGACCGGGGCATCGTCCATGATGCTGCGCACGGTGTAGTCACCCGATTGGCCGTTATGGGCATCCAGATGATTCATGATCTCTCGGAAGGTCAGCATGCCGACGAGCTGTCCGTGTTCCATGATCACCAGCGAACCGATGTCGAGCTGGCTCATGGATGCGATGGCGTCGCGCACCATCATGTCGGGGGTTCCGGTATAGAGCGTGTGCCCCTTCACCCGCAGGATTTCATTGACTTTCAGCATCGTGAGCCCCTTTGACGCGACCATGCGCCCAGTTTTGCCTATTGTGCATCATCCTCCGGCAGCACGGAAGCGTCGGCCTCGAAAAGCGCCTGCAGCGTCGGAGGTGCGCCGTTCAGTGTGTCGGCGAGTGCCTGGGCCACGGCCGGAGTCAGCCCCGGCTGCGTGCGATCGAAGAGCAGTCTGCCGACCAGCGCGCCTATGTCTGTCGTGTAGGGGTCGCACGCCAGCACCCAGTGCTCGTCCTGGGGCGTTGGCACGACATAGCCCATATCGGAGAGCGCCGCGAGAATGTCGCGCAGCAAGTCTGAGTGCACGCGCAGGTGTCGGGCCAGAAAGTTCAGGCTGCGGCCGGGCGGCTGGCAGCTTCTTGCGTGCCCCAGAAGCTGCAGAATTCGCAATGCATCGGTGATTTGTTCGCCGGCGCGCCGTTGACGAATCGAGCGGTGCAGTCTGATCGCCGGCAGCAGCGAGGCAACGGTAGCGCCCATGAGCACGACCAACCAGGAGAAATAGATCCAGAGCAGAAAGATCGGGAGGGTCGCAAAGGCGCCGTAGATGACCGTATATGACGGAAAGCGGGTGAGATACCAGGTGAACCCGGCCTTCATGATCGTAAGGACCACCGCGGTGCCCAGGCCACCCATGAGCGCGTCGCGCCACCCCACGCGACAGTTGGGCACGAACATGAAGAGTCCAGTGAAGCCGAACACCGATACGGTGAAGGGCACGAGCCTCAACAACAGGCCCAGCCCTTCGGACAGGCTGCCGATGTAGCCCAGCGATTCCCGTGCGAGGATGGACGTGGCCCAGAGACTGGCGCCCACGAGGATGGGCCCGAGCGTAATAATGGCCCAGTACACCAGCAGCCGCTGACGCAGTGGCCGCTGGCGGACTACGTTCCAGATGTCGTTGAAGGCCGCGTCTATGGTCATGATCAGGAGGACCGAGGTGACGACCAGGAATGCGGTGCCCACCGCCGTCAGCCCGGAAGCCTGGGCCGCGAACTGGTTCAGGTAACGCATGATCGTGTCGGACACCGAGGGCGGCAGCAGGCTTTCGCTGAGGAAAGTCTCCAGCGCCCCATGGAACTGCCCGAACAGGGGAAAGGCCGTGAACAGCGCAAGCACCACGGCCAGCAGAGGCACGATGGCGAGTACCGTGGTGAAGGTCAGGCTGGAGGCGACCTGCGGGAGCTTGCGGCGGGCGGCGAAGTCCAGTGCGAAGCGCAGGACGTCCAGCACTCGGGCGCGCCGGACGGCGGCAGCGGACTGTACGGAAGAAGCAGGGCTTTGTCGCATCGCTGTTTCCGATCAGGGTTTCAGGTCATAATATCAGCATGGAAGCAAAACTCAGCCGCGGCTGGCGGACGCTGGCGGCGGGCAGCCTGATGGGGCTCATTGTCCTGTGCGTAGGATGGGAACTCTGGTGGGCCCCTCTACGTCCCGGCGGGACGCTGCTGGCACTGAAGGCGGTACCGCTGGTGTTTGCGGTGCGTGGCGTGCTCAAGGGCAGCTTGTACACCCTGCAGTGGACGGCGATGCTCAGCCTGCTGTATCTGATGGAAGGTGTCGTACGGGCTTGGTCGGATATCTCGGCCGTGTCGGCCGCACTGGCAGGCTTGGAAGTCGTCCTGTCCCTGGGGCTCTACGTGGGCGCGGTGCTGTATGTGCGGCCCGCCAAACGGGCGGCGCGGCATGGTTGACCTGTTTCAAGGTGCGCGGATCGGCTGCGGGTTCGCCACTCTCCCTTCCGATTTTTATTCCCGCGTGAGGCCCCGTGCGCTCACCGCTCCGCGCCTGTTGCACGCAAACCTTGACGTGGCCGCACTGCTGGGTCTGGACGAGGCGGATTGCGAAAGGTCCGCTTTTCTTTCCCTGTGTTCGGGCGCCGGAGAGCTGGCGCCGGACGCGGGTGCGCTGGCGACGGTCTACAGCGGTCATCAGTTTGGCGTCTGGGCCGGCCAATTGGGCGACGGGCGCGCGCACCTGCTGGGCGATGTGTCCAATGCAAGCGGCACATGGGAGATCCAGCTCAAGGGCTCAGGGCGTACGCCTTATTCGCGCATGGGCGACGGCTGGGCGGTGCTGCGCTCCAGCATTCGAGAGTATCTGGCCAGCGAAGCCATGGCGGGGCTGGGCATCCCGACGACCCGGGCACTCGCGCTGGTGGCGTCGGACGATCGGGTTATCCGCGAAACCCCCGAAACGGCGGCGATCGTCACCCGGGTGGCACCGTCGTTCATCCGCTTCGGGCATTTCGAGCACTGGGCCGGGTCTCACCACGAGCAACAAGCGCTGCTGGACTATGTGGTCGAACACTTTTACCCGAGCTGCTGGGTCGGAGCGGCTGGCGCGCGGGATATTCCGGGCACGGCCCTGGCGCTCCTGACGGAAGTGGTGCGGCGTACGGCCCGATTGATGGCACAGTGGCAACTGGTGGGTTTCTGCCACGGCGTGATGAACACGGACAATATGTCCATCCTGGGGCTGACGCTGGATTATGGCCCGTACGGTTTCATGGACCGGTTTTCGGCCGGCCATGTCTGCAACCATAGCGACACCTATGGGCGCTATGCCTGGAATGCGCAGCCCGGCGTGGCGCGCTGGAATCTATACCGGCTGGCCGAAAGCCTGCACGTCCTGGGGTGTGACATTCCGTCGCTGGAATCGTGCCTGCAACCTTTCGAATCTGAGTTCCTCAAGGCCTATCACGAGGGTTTGATGCAAAAATTCGGTCTTTCGGCCTGGCGGGCGGAGGACTCGACCCTGGCGAATGACTGGTGGGCTCTGCTGGAGACCCAGCATGCGGACTTTACGCTGGCCTTCCGATATCTGGCGTCTGCATTTCAGGACGCGGGTCCCTGGCTGGATCTGTTCCAGGACCCCGCCGCGGCGCAGGTCTGGCTGGATCGGTACGAGGCCCGGCTGGCCGGTGATGCAGGGGACGCGGGCGCCCGTCGGCGCGCCATGGATGCCGTCAATCCGCTCTACGTGTTGCGCAATCACCTGGCTCAGGAAGTGATCATGG
>DATNAI010000156.1:0-9687 GCA_035572875.1 Castellaniella sp.
ACATGCCATTCGAGATCACTCCGCGCATCTTCACCGGCGCAATGCGCACCCCGCCGGGCAGCTCGGCCCCGATGCGCGCCAGCGGCACGACCAGACCCGCGGCGGCATTGGGCGCGCCGCAGACGATCTGCAACGGCTCGCCCGAACCGTCGTTCACGCGGCAGACGTGCAGCTTGTCCGCATTGGGATGGTTTTCGACAGCCTCTATGCGGGCCGCCACGACCCCCGAGAACGCCGGGGCGTAAGGGTCGGCGTCTTCCACCTCCAGGCCGGCCATGGTCAGGCGATGCGCGAGCGCCTGGCTGTCGATATCAGGATTGGCCCACGTGCGCAGCCAAGATTCTGGAAATTGCATGATTCGGATTCCGTATCGACAAAGGGCTAGACGTTGAACTGGCGCAGAAAGCGCAGGTCACCCTCGAAAAACTGGCGCAAATCATTGACGCCATATCGCAGCATGGTGAGACGCTCCAGTCCCGAGCCGAAGGCAAACCCGATGTAGCGTTCCGGATCCAGGCCGAAATTCCGGACGACCTGCGGATGCACCTGGCCGGAACCCGAAATTTCCAGCCACCGCCCCTGATTCGGACCCGAGGTGAACATCATGTCGATTTCCGCCGAAGGCTCGGTGAACGGGAAGAAGGAAGGCCGAAAACGGAGCGTCAGATCATCGGTCTCGAAAAAGGCGCGCAGAAAGTTCGTGTAAACGCCTTTGAGGTCCGCAAAGGAGATGTTTTCGGCAATCCACAGACCTTCCACCTGATGGAACATCGGCGAATGCGTGGCATCGCTGTCCACGCGGTAGGTACGGCCCGGCGCAATGACCTTGATGGGGGGCTCGTTCATCCGCGCATAGCGAACTTGCATGGGACTGGTATGTGTCCGCAGCACCAGCGGGAGCCCATGGCCATCCTGCATGTCCACATAGAAAGTGTCCTGCATGGAACGCGCCGGGTGGTTCTCGGGATTGTTCAACGCCGTGAAATTGGTCCAGTCATCTTCGATCTCGGGACCGTCAGCCACGTCAAAGCCGATGGAACGGAAAATCTGCTCCACGCGCTGCCACGAGCGGATGACCGGATGAATACCCCCGGTACCCCGGCCACGGCCGGGAAGGGTGACATCGATGGTTTCCGCAGCCAGACGCTCGTCCAGCCGCGCCTGTGCGAGCTGCGCCCGCCGCTCGCCGAGCAAGGTCTCGACCTGCTGCTTGGCCTGGTTGATCTGCGCACCCCGAGTCCGCTTTTCTTCGCCTTGCAGAGCGGCCAGCCCCCTCAGCAAGGCGGTGAGCGATCCCTGTTTGCCCAGGAAGGCGGCCTTTTCGTTTTCCAGCGTGGCCGCATCCCGAGCCTGCGCGAAGCGGGCCTGGGCCTGTTCAATGAGCGAGGCGAGCGTAGTGTCCATATCCATTGCTTCCAAAACACAAACGGAGCCCGATCGAGCTCCGTTTGCGATGAGACAGAATCGAAAACGAAACTGTGTCGATCAGGCGGCCAGCGCGGATTTCGCCTGGGCCACGACAGCGGCAAAACCCGCCTTGTCGTGAACGGCCATATCAGCAAGAACCTTGCGGTCCAGCTCGATGGAAGCCTTGCGCAGACCCGCAATGAACACGCTGTAGGTCACGCCGAGTTCACGGCAACCCGCATTGATACGGGCGATCCACAATGCGCGGAAGGTACGCTTCTTGTTGCGGCGATCACGATAGGCGTACTGGCCGGCACGCATGACGGCCTGCTTGGCAACGCGGAACACGTTTCCGCGGCGGCCGCGATAACCCTTGGTGGCCTGAATGACTTTTTTATGGCGTGCACGAGCCGTGACGCCGCGTTTGACGCGAGGCATATGAAATCTCCGATCAGGCGAAAGGCAACATCGCCTTCACCGAGGCAACGTTGGTTTCATGGACAGCGGCTGAACCACGCAATTGGCGTTTGCTTTTCGTGGTTTTCTTGGTCAGGATGTGGCGTTTGAACGCCTGACCCCGCTTCAACGATCCACTGCCGCGCATCTTAAAGCGCTTGGAGGCGCCTTTTTTGCTCTTCATCTTGGGCATGACAACACTCTGTTGACTTGGCAAATCCAGGTGATCCGGCATTCGGATGCTTTTCGGACCCGGCATTCGCACAAAATTGATGGCCAAAGCGCGCAACGAGCGCAAAGGCCATTGCTTCTCGAAAAACGAAAGAAGCCCTTGATTATAGGACGATTTATTCGGGCTTGTCGACCGGGAATCCCGCGGGGTCTTCCAGCGCGCGGATCCGGGCCTCGAGTGCGTCGACGCGCCTCAAGGCGCGCGACAGCAGTTCGGCCTGGACATCGAACTCCTCGCGGGTGATGAGATCCATCCGTGCGAAGGTCTGTGTCATGAACGCCCTCATGGTGCGTTCTATATCCGCCGCCGGTGTCTTCGCCAGCAGTTCGGACATGTTCTTCTGGAAATCGTCGAACCATTGGTTGGGTGGAATCATGGCAGTCTCCTGACGCGGAAAGTCCTATTTTACCCGGTCATGATCCTGCCGCCGGCGCACGCAGCCGCATCAGGCCGGAACCGCATCGACGCGGCGACGTGGCTCGCCAGAACCTGGGGCTCCCCCGCCAGATCCGCGAGAGTCCGGGCCACTCGCAGGATGCGCTGCGTGGCCCGCGCCGACCAGCCCCAGCGCTCCACGCCACGCGCGAGCAACGCCTGACTGTGGGCGTCCGGTTGTGCGTACGTCTCCAGTCCCGCCGGATCGAGCTGGGCATTGAGACAGTGCTGGCGCTCGTGCTGGGCAGCGCGCGCCAGAAGCACGCGCTCGCGCACGGTCCGCGTGGACTCGCCTGGCGGCGATTCGAACCAGCGCGGTTCGGATACCAACGCCACATGCAGATCGATCCGGTCGAGCAAAGGCCCCGACAGCCGACTGCGATACTGAAGTACGCGCTCAGGGGTGCAGCGGCAGGCTTGGCGCGCATGGCCCAGGTATCCGCAAGGACAAGGATTCATGGCAGCCACCAACTGGAACCGGGCCGGAAACTGGCAGCTTCCGGCGGCACGCGCAATGGTGACATGACCCGTCTCCAACGGCTCGCGCAGGGCTTCCAGCGCCCGCCGTTCAAACTCCGGCAGCTCATCGAGAAACAATACGCCCCTGTGGGCCAGACTGATTTCGCCGGGCCGCGGATGTGCGCCGCCCCCCACCAAGGCCGGCATGGACGCCCCGTGATGCGGCGCACGGAAGGGAGGCACCCGCGACAGATGCTTCAGCGGACGCACCAGGCCATGAACGGCGGCCACTTCCAGCGCATCGCGCGCAGAAAGCTGCGGGAGCAGCCCCGGCAGCCGCTGAGCCAACATGCTCTTGCCGACGCCCGGCGGACCGCAGAACAGCACGCTATGACCGCCGGCGGCCGCCAACTCCAGGGCACTGCGTGCGGCGCTCTGGCCCCGAACGTCGGCCATGCAGGGAGTTTCAGTCGGCTGATCGCCGGACCAGCCCGCTGGCTGTGCCTCCGCAAGCGGCGTCCGGCCCCGGAAGTGCTCCGCCACCGCGATGAGGCTGGGCGCGGACAGCACGCGCAGGTCCGGCACCAGCGCCGCGATCGAAGCGGCCTGAGGCGCCATGATGAGTACGGCATCCGGGTCGTCCTGTGATACCGACAGCGCAATCGCCAGCGCGGAATGGGCGGCCACCACGGTGCCGGTCAATGATAGTTCGCCCGCAAGCACGATGTGGCGCACGTCGGGTGCGTCGCCGGCATCATCCACAATTTGCCCGGATGCCAGCAGCACGCCAAGCGCAATCGGCAGATCGAATCGGCCGGAATCCTTGGGCAGGTCCGCAGGGGCAAGATTAGCCGTGATTCGACCGGCCGGGAAGTCGAACCCGCTGCTCAGAATAGCCGAACGGACGCGATCGCGACTTTCACGGACCCCGGCACCCGGTAGCCCTGTGAGCGAGAACGACGGCAGCCCGCCGCCCACATGGACCTCGACCTGGACGGGCGCGGCCTGCAAGCCAAATAGCGTCCGGCTGGACAAGACGGCAAGCGACATAGAGTCCTCACGACAGGCGTTCGCGGCGCGGTTCCAATAGGTGGCCAATGTAGAGCGCCTGCGGCTGCCTGTCCCTCCACATGGGACGCATTCATCCATCAGGGACGATCCTCCCGGATGGTTCGGTCCAGCCGGCCTCAAAAAAAGGCGCCCGAAGGCGCCTGTGTCACATCGGAAGATTCACATCTCCCGGGCCAATCCAGCGGCCCCGGTTTCAGCCGCAAAGGCCGGTAGCGCTATTTCTTCTCGCTACGACCCATGCTGTCCTGGATGGCTGCGTCAGCCTTGGCCGCGCCTTCCTTCACGGATTCCCGGGCGCTGTTCGCCGCCTCACCAGCTGAGTGAGCGACCTGACTCGCCTTGTCGGCGATCACATCACCCGCCGCTGCGACCTTTTCCTTGGCGGCAAGCGCCGTATCCTTGATCTTGTCGGTCATGGACTGCTGGTCAGCAGGAGCGCTCTGATTTTGAGGCGCCGGGGGCGTCGGGGCCGCAGGCGCTGCAGGCGCCGGCGTGGGGGCCGTTGACGGCGCGGGGGCGGCCGGAGCCGGGGCTTTTGCGTCGTCGCTCTTGGAGCAGGCGGCCAATAGGCTCAGAGATGCAACGACAGCAGCCAGAGTCAGCGATTTGCGCGATGTTTTCATGATCTTCCCTATTCAAAAAGTCCGCTTTCGTGATTCAGCGGTTCATTCGCAGGACGGCCTGTTTCAGCCGGCTTAGTTACAATTCTAGTGACCCCCTTGCACGGGTAAACCCTGATATGTAATCGCTGGTTTCAGGAAATGGCGAGGTGGAGCGCTACTGGGATCGGCCCCCCCAAGGGAAAAGGCGTCGGCCATCCCGGCCGATGCTTCCAGAAAGTTGAACAACTGGACACAAAACGCGCACGCGGACAGCCCATATGCGCCGGCTTCCGACATCAGGCCCGACGCGCTGGAGCACATTGATCCGGGTCTCCGAGCAGGCGCGGCCGCCCGGCATTTTGCGCGCCTCGATAGATGGGCCCCGGATACCCGCCTCTCGGCGAAGTCTTTCGAAAGCTGGCATGGCCTCTGCTTGTAAAGCAGCATACTGACCCCCGAGGATCCGTGATCATGGACAAGAGCGACGTCGTCTGGACGATGGTTTCCACCCTGCTGGTCTGGCTCATGTGCCTGCCCGGACTGGCATTGTTCTACGGCGGACTTGCCCGCAAGCAACATGTGCTTTCGGTAATGAGCCAGACCCTTGCGGTCTCCGCGCTCGTCACCCTGCTCTGGTTCCTCTATGGCTATTCACTCGCGTTCACGCCGGGCTCCGGGGTCCTGGGGGGAGTGCATCACCTGTGGATGGCAGGCCTGTATCAGCCGCTCTCCCCCCACCCGCTGAAGCTCCTGGGCAGTATTCCGGAGCTTCTGTTCGCACTTTTCCAGGCGACCTTTGCAGCCATCGCCTGCGCGCTGATCACCGGCAGCCTGGCCGAGCGCACCCGTTTCGCCGCCGTCCTGTGCTTTACCACGATCTGGTTCACGGTGGGCTATCTGCCGATTGCCCACATGGTCTGGGCCAATGATGGCTGGCTGCACCAACTCGGTGCACTCGACTTTGCCGGCGGCACCGTCGTGCACGTCAGCGCCGGTTCGGCGGGACTGGTGGCGGCCTATCTGGTGGGTCCTCGACACGGTTATGGACGCCGCGCCATGCCGCCCCACAGCCTCCCGCTGAACCTGACGGGCGGCGCTCTGCTTTGGATCGGCTGGTTCGGGTTCAATGGCGGATCCGCGCTGGCGGTGAACGAACAGGCCGTGCTGGGGCTGTTCAATACGCTGCTCGCGCCGGTTGCCGGCGTCCTGACCTGGCTGCTCGTGGAACGGCTGACGCACGGAAAAGCCTCTCTGCTGGGGGCCACATCGGGCGCCATTGCCGGCCTGGTGGGCATCACGCCGGCCGCCGGCTTGGTCGCGCCTGGTGCCGCCCCGGTGATCGGGGCGCTGTCCGCCTGGGCGTGCTTCTATGGTGCCACGGCCCTGAAACGGCGGCTCGGCGTGGATGACCCGTTCGACGTCTTCGGCATCCACGGCATCGGCGGCATCGTCGGAGCCATGTTGACCGGCGTGTTCTATTCCGGCACACTCGGCGGCCCCGGCCCGTCTGGCTTATGGGCCATCCTGCGCCAGACCGGGCTGCAGGCCGAAGCCGTGGGCGTGAGCCTGGTGTGGGCGGGCGCGGCTGCGGCCATGGCGGGGGTCGCCGTGCATTACCTGATGGAAATGCGGCCCAGTATCGAAGACGAGCACCAGGGCCTGGACGAGGTCGACCACGGCGAAGTGGCTTACCCGGGGAGCTACGATTGGCACACCTCGCTGGCCGTTCCGCCGGAGCGCTGGGTGGAGCCGGAGCCCGCCGGGCTGGACCACGTGGCGCCTATCGAGGCGCAGCCGCAAATGGAACGCTCAAAGCGTTAAACCCGCGAGATCAATGCGTTCGGCCCGATTCAGGGCCGACGCCACCTTGACGCGCAGGGCATTGGTATGCGCGTGACGGATCTCCTTCTTGACGTCCAGAAGCTGCTGGGGATGCATCGAGAACCCCGTCAGACCCAGCCCCAGCAACATCCGAGTCAGCCTCACGTCACCGGCCATCTCGCCGCAGATCGACACGGGCTTGCCCGCCCGTTCGCCGACGTTGATGGTGTGCGCGATCAGGCGCAAGACGGCCGGATGCATGGGGTCATAGAGCGCAGCCACGTCCTTGTCTCCCCGGTCGATCGCGAGTACGTACTGGATCAGGTCGTTGGTGCCGATGGACAGGAAGTCCAGCACCTCCGCAAAAGGTTCGATCGCGATGGCCATGGCCGGTATTTCCACCATGGCGCCAATCTGGACATGGGCGTCGTGCGGCACACCTGCTGCGCGCAGCGCTTGGGCGGCGCGATCCAGCGCCCTGCGCGCCGCCTGGAGCTCCTGCATGTGGGAGATCATCGGAAACAGAATGCGCACCGGACCATGCGCGGCCGCGCGCAACAGCGCCCGCAGTTGCGTATCGAACAGCTCCGGATTGGCCAGGCAATAACGGATCGCCCGCAATCCGAGGGCAGGATTGGCCGCCACGGTTGCCTCGCCATCCAGCGTCTTGTCGGCACCGATATCCAGCGTCCTGATCGTCACGGGCCGACCCGCCATCGTGCGCACGACGGAGGCATAAGCCTCGTATTGTTCTTCTTCGCCCGGGAGTTCCTTGCGTCCCATGAACAAAAACTCGCTGCGAAACAGGCCAATGCCTTCGGCGCCAGCCGCCAGTGCATCGGCCGCTTCCTCGGGGAGCTCGATATTGGCTTCCATGCAGATCTGCACGCCATCCAGCGTCACAGCCGGCGCAAAGCGCAGCGCCTTCAGTTCGTCGCGCTCGCGCTGGTAGGCGGACTGCCGTTCGCGATACTCCACCAGGACCGATGGAGGCGGGTTCACCAGCACCATGCCTTCCAGGCCATCGACGATGAGCCAGTCACCATCCCGCACCAGCGTGCGCACCGACCCCATGCCTACCACGGCCGGCACATTCATGCTGCGCGCCACAATGGCGGTATGCGACGTCGCGCCGCCGAGGTCCGTCAGGAATCCGGCAAACTTGCCGCCGCGCAGCCGCATCATATCGGCCGGCGAAATATCACGTGCCACCACGATGAGGCTACCGTCGGAATCCACCGAATCCAGGTTCGGCAGCCAATGGCCCGAACCGGAGAGCACCCGAAGCACCCGCTCGATCACCTGACGGACATCTGCGCTACGCTCGCGCAGATAGTCGTCCTCCATTGCGGCGAACTGCTCGGCCAGAAACTGGCCCTGGGTCGTCAGCGCCCATTCGGCGTTGTACTGGCGCTCGGTAATGAGCTGACACACCGACGGCACCAGCATGGGATCCTGCAACAGCATGGCATGCACCGAGAGCAGCACCCCCAGCTCGCGCGGCGCGTCCGGCGGCAGCGCCTCGGCCATCAGGTGCAGATCGCGCACGGCGGTTTCCACGGCGGCATTGAAACGCTGTCCCTCGCGCTCGACGTCTTCGGGAGCAAGCCGATAGTGCGCGACCTCCAGCGCCGCGGCGCTCATGACCACGGCACGCCCGATAGCATAACCGCGCACCACCCCCTGGCCGTACAAGCACAGGGTGGACGACATGGACTCCGAAGAAGATGCGCTCACGCGTTCGACAACCGCTTCCATGGCTTCGTAGCCCCGCTTATTCCGATTCCCCGAATTTGCGGCCGAACAACGCGCTGATGTCCGTGAGCGCCTGTTCCTGATCAGCGCCATTGGCATCCACCCGGACGGTCACACCCAAGCCAGCAGCCAGCATCATTACCCCCATGATGCTCTTCGCGTTGACCCGCTGAGCACCCCGCGAAATGAAGATTTCGCTCTGGAAGCGAGCCGCAAGCTGCGTCAGCTTCGCGGCGGCACGCGCATGCAGACCAAGCTTGTTGGTGACGACCAGATCAATGGATGGCATGTACTCGAGCTCCTGGCTAGCATTCTGGCGGGGGTTCAGCGTTCACAATACCGCGCAGCGCCCCCTGACGCACGCGCTCGCTGAGAGAATCGGGGTTTTCCTGCTGATCCGTCAAGGCCTTCAGCACCATACAGGCGTTCGTGCCGGTCAGGAGGTGCACGATATAGCCTTCCTCGAGAGCCCGGCGTTGCGCGGCGGCCGCAATATTGAAGGGGGTCGCACCGTACAGATCGCACAGGATCAGGGCCGGTGTTTCCTGCCCGCCCGCATGCAGCCACTGCAGTACCCGTTCGGATTCCGGTACCGGATCTGCGTCGGGCTCGATGTCGAAGACCTGAAGGTCCGGCGTGCGCCCCAGGATATGGGCCGCGCACGCGTCAAAAGCCGCGCCCAGCGGCTTGTGCATGATCAGTGCAATCCGGGTGGTGACCATCACGCCGCCTCCACAGCCTGCTCCAGTGCCTCCACGAAGCAGGCTGCGACATCAAAACCGGTCTGCTCCGTGATCTCCACGAAGCAGGTTGGGCTCGTCACATTGATCTCGGTGATGCATTCCCCGATCACATCCAGGCCAATCAGGAGCAGACCACGCGGGGCCAACGCCCGGCCGACCGTCCGCGCCATCTCGCGGTCATGATCCGTAAGCGGCTGGGCCACGCCATGACCGCCCGCCGCCAGATTCGCGCGCGTCTCGCCCTTCCGGGGCATGCGCGCCAGCGCATGGGGGATGGGCTCGCCGGCGATGATGAGAATGCGCTTGTCGCCGTGAACGATCTCCGGGATGTAGCGCTGCGCCATGATGGTCCGCGTACCCAGGTCCGTCAGCGCCTCGAGGATGGCGCCCCGATTGGGCTCGTCCGGCCGCATCCGGAAAACGCCGCTGCCTCCCATGCCGTCCAGCGGCTTGACGATGACATCCTGATACTGCTCATGAAAGGCTCGCAGGCGCTGCATGTCGCTGCTCACCAGCGTCGGTGCCGTATATTGCGGAAATTCGGCGATCGCCAGCTTTTCCGAATGATTGCGGATCCCGGCACCGGTGTTGAAGACCCGCGCGCCCTGTGCCGCCGCCCGATCGAACAGATGTGTCGCGTAGACGTACTCCATGTCGAACGGGGGGTCCTTGCGCATCAGTACGGCGTCGAAATCAGCCAGCGAAC
>DATNAI010000157.1:0-7050 GCA_035572875.1 Castellaniella sp.
TCATGGTTCCGGATGACCGCTTTGACGCCATTGCCGATGGCCTGGCCGCGAAGCTCGCGCAGGTCACCGTGGGCGACCCGCGCAACCCGGACATCCGGATGGGAAGTCTCGTCAGTCTCGGCCAGCGGCACACGGTCGAAGTCGGCATCCGACAACTGGCCACCACGTGCGACCCGCTATTCGACGGCCGATCGCGCACCGCCATCCAGGCGCCGGCCGAAAGCGCGTGCGTGGCACCAGTCCTGTTCGGGACACGCAATCCCGACGAGAATTCACAAGTGCACCAGACAGAAGTATTTGGTCCAGTCGCCACACTCATGCCATACAGGGATCTCGCGCACGCCATCCGGCTCGCGCGGCGCGGAATGGGCTCCCTGGTCGCCTCGGTGTATGGGGAAGACCCCGCCCTATTGGCTCAAGCCGCGGAACAACTGGCGGAAAGCCACGGCCGGGTGCATCTGGTCGATCCGCAGGTCTCCAAGACCCACACGGGCCACGGCAACGTCATGCCACAGTCGAACCACGGCGGCCCGGGCCGCGCAGGCGGCGGCCAGGAGCTGGGCGGCCTGCGCGCACTCGACTTCTATCACCGCAAGACGGCCTTGCAGGGCGCCACCAGCATTCTCAGCCGCTTCCAACCCGGGTAATGTCCTTGTTGGACGCTCATCGACACAACCTGCCAGAACACGCTTCACAAGAATTCATAGACCGGAGACAACCATGGCATCCTGCCCCGAAACACTGAACTTTGCGCAATACCTGTTCACGCTCAATGCTGGACGGGCCGAAAAGGCCGCGTACCTGGATGGCGAACGCACACTGAGCTACGGCGAACTGGCAAGACGCAGCGCACAGTTCGCCGGCCTGCTGAAGAAGCTCGGGCTGCATCGCGAGGAGCGGATCCTGCTCCTCATGTACGACACCGTCGACTGGCCGGTGTGTTTCCTGGGGGCATTGCTGGCGGGCGTCGTGCCCATCGCCGCGAACACCCTCCTGACCGCCGACGATTACGCGTACATGATGGAAAACAGCCGCTGCCAGGCGGCGTTCGTGTCTGCCCCGCTCCTGCCTACGATGCAAAAGGCGATGAGCCAGGCGCACCACGAGATCACCCGCATCATCGTGGCGCAACCCGCATCCCCCCTGGCCGACGGGCTCATGGATCTCGAGGCCGAGCTGGCCAAGGCGCCGGCCGCACCGGCCGCGCCCACGCTGGCTGACGAGGCCGCCTTCTGGCTCTATTCATCCGGGTCCACAGGCCAACCCAAGGGCGTCGTCCACACTCACGGGAATCTCTGGTACACCACCGAACTGTACGGCAAGCCGATCCTGGGAGTGCGCGAAGACGACATCGTCTTTTCAGCCGCCAAAATGTTCTTCGCATACGGCCTGGGCAACGCGCTGACCTTCCCCCTGTCCGTGGGGGCCACCGTCGTCCTGCTGTCGGGCCGCCCGACGGCGGAGGCGGTATTCGACCACCTGACCCGCTACCAGCCGACCGTTTTCTGCGGCGTGCCCACGCTATACGCCAGCATGCTGTCCTCGCCGAAACTTCCCGCTCGGGACCAGGTCGCGATTCGCGTCTGTGCCTCCGCCGGGGAATCACTGCCAAAGGACCTGGGGGACCGCTTCACCAAGCACTTCGGCTGCTACATTCTCGACGGTATTGGTTCCACCGAGATGCTGCACATCTTCCTGACGAATCAACCGGGCGATGTCCACTACGGCACCACCGGCAAGCCAGTGCCGGGCTACGAGGTCGAATTGCGCAGCGACGGCAGCGCGCCGGTGGCCACGGGCGAGATCGGCGACCTTTATATCAAAGGCCCCAGCGCGGCCCTCATGTACTGGCACAATCGCAAGAAGACGCGCACGGTCTTCCTGGGAGACTGGCTCAAGAGCGGCGACAAATACTCCGTCGACGCTGACGGCTACTACACCTACGCCGGGCGCAGCGACGACATGATCAAGGTCAGCGGGCAATACGTATCACCGGTGGAAGTGGAAAATACCTTGATCCAGCACCCGTCCGTCCTGGAGGCCGCCGTGATCGGCGCGCCTGACCAGGACGGCCTCACCAAAACCATTGCCTACGTCGTTTTGCGTCCGGGAATGGCGCCCAGCGAGTCGACAGAGCACGAACTCAAAGCCTTCGTCAAGGCGAACCTGGCCCCCCACAAATACCCGCGAACCATCATCTTCCTGGATGAGCTTCCCAAAACCGCAACCGGCAAGATCCAGCGATTCCGCCTGCGTCAACAGCACGAACCCGCCTGAGCCATGAGTACACCCGTCGCAATGCCAGAATCCCCCACCACGGTTCCCATTCAGTTCCAGGGCAGGACGCTGGAGATCGAATACCGGCTCATCCCTTCGGCAAAGCCCGATGCCGACCTGCTGATCTTCCTGCACGAGGGGCTGGGATCGGTTGCGCTCTGGAAAAACTGGCCCGACCAGCTTTGCGCCGCCGGCGGCTATCGGGGGCTGGTGTTCTCGCGTTACGGCTACGGGGCCAGCACCCCACGCCCCGTCGATGAGCACTGGCCGGTGGAATTCATGCGGGACCAGGCACACGAAGCCTTGCCCGCGCTGCTGCGCGCCCTGGGGTTGGATCATGAACGGCCCATCCTCTTTGGCCACAGCGACGGCGGATCGATTGCGCTGTTGTACGCCGCGCGGTATCCCGAGCGCGTCAAGGCCATCGTCGTGGCCGCGCCCCACCTGTTCGTGGAGGACATCACCATCGAGAGCATCGAAGAGGCTCGCGAGGCTTATCTTCATACCGACTTGAGAAACAAGCTGGGACGCTATCACAACGACCCTGATTCGGCATTCTGGGGCTGGAACGACATCTGGCTGAACCCGGCATTCCGCGCCTGGAACATTGAAGCGCGCCTGGCGCCCATCCGCTGCCCGGTCCTGGCCATTCAGGGTGAAGATGACCAATACGGATCGCTGGACCAGATCCGGCATATCCGACAGCAGCTCCCGCAAACGCAATTGTGCGTCCTGAAGCAATGCCGGCACTCTCCGCACGTCGACCAGCCGCAGCTCACGATCGCCACGGTCGTCGACTTCCTCGGGAAAGCGCGGGTATCCGCGAACCCGCAATCCATGGACAATCAGCCGCAGATTCCCACATAGCCGATTCTTTACCCACCACAAAAACCATACGACTGTAATACGGAGGAGAAACATGAGGAAAATTCTGATCAGCACCGCTCTGGCGCTCAGCTTGGGCCTGGCCTGCACCAGCCCGGCCAACGCCACTGTCAAGGTGGGCTTCATGCTGCCCTATAGCGGCACCTATGCAAAGCTCGGAGAAGCCATCGAAAACGGCTTCAAGCTCTACATCGCGGAACAGGGTGGCAAGCTCGCAGGCCAGGACATCGAATACTTCAAGGTGGACGATGAATCCGATCCGTCCAAGGCCACCGAAAACGCCAACCGTCTGATCCAGCGGGACAAGGTCGACATCCTGGTGGGTACCGTGCACTCCGGCGTCGCACTGGCCCTTGCCAAAGCAGCCAAGGCCTCCAACACGACCCTCATCATCCCCAATGCAGGCGCCGACGCCATCACCGGGCCGCTGTGCTCCAAGGAAATCTTCCGGACCTCCTTCACCAACTGGCAACCCGGCTATGCCATGGGAGAGGTCGCCGCAAAGAAAGGCTACAAGACCGCCGTCACCATCACCTGGAACTATGCCGCTGGCAAAGAAGCCACGGACGGATTCAAGGAAGGCTTCGAAAAGGGCGGTGGAAAAGTCACGAAGAGCCTGAACCTGCCGTTCCCCAAGGTTGAATTCCAGCCATTGCTGACAGAAATCGCCGCCGCCAAGCCGGACGCCGTCTTCACCTTTTTCGCGGGCGGCGGTGCCGTCAAATTCGTGAAGGACTATGCGGACGCCGGGCTGCGCCAGACCATCCCGTTGCTGGGCAGCGGGTTTCTGACCGATGGCACACTGGACGCGCAAGGCGCGGCGGCCCAGGGTCTGCTCACGACCCTGCACTACGCCGATGGTCTGGACAACCCCAAGGACAAGGCCTTCCGCGCCAGCTACATCAAGACCTATCCCAGCATCGCGCCGGACGTCTACGCCGTCCAGGGATATGACGCCGCGCAGCTTCTGGCCACGGGGCTGGATGCCGTGCACGGCGATGCCGGCAAGAAGGCCGAAATGCGTGCCGCCATGGCGGGAGCCACGATCGACAGCCCTCGGGGTACCTTCAAGCTGTCCAAGGCCGGCAATCCCATCCAGGACATCTATTTGCGTGAGGTGCACGGCACCGTCAATCAGGTGATCGGTGTCGCCGCCAAGGCGCTGGCCGACCCTGCCCGCGGCTGCAAGCTGTAGTCGGAAGCCTGCCATGGACCCGGTGATTTTCCTGATCCAATGCCTGAATGCCGTGCAGTACGGGCTGCTGCTGTTCCTGATCGCCAGCGGCCTGACCCTGATCTTCGGCATCATGGGCATCATCAACCTGGCCCATGGCAGCTTCTACATGGTGGGGGCCTACATGGCCTTCGCCCTGCAGCCTGCCGTCGAGCATTATCTGGGGGGAGGATTCGTCGCCACGGTGGCGGTCTGCATTCTCCTCACCACCCTGCTGGGATACTTGTTGGAATGGGTTTTTTTCAGTTATCTCTACACCCGCGACCACCTGCAGCAGGTTCTCATGACCTACGGGCTCATCCTGGTCTTCGAAGAACTCCGCAGCATCCTGGTCGGCAATGATGTGCATGGCATCGCACCGCCCCCCTGGCTGAGCGGTTCGATTTCGCTGAGCGACGTCATGACTTATCCGGTCTACCGCTTGTTCATCTCCGCCGTGTGCATTCTGGTGGCGACCGCCCTGTATCTGGTCCTGACGCGCACCCGCCTGGGGATGAAGATCCGGGCGGGGGCCAGCAACCGCGAGATGATCAGCTCGCTGGGGGTCAACATCAAACGCCTGTACCGCATCGTCTTCGCCATTGGCGTGGCTCTGGCAGCCCTGGCTGGCGCGATCGCGGCCCCCGTGACGTCAGTCTACCCCGGCATGGGCAATGCAATCCTCATCGTGAGCTTCGTGATCGTCGTGATCGGCGGCATCGGTTCGATTCGCGGGGCCTTCCTGGCAGCCATGCTGGTCGGTTTCGTGGAAACCTTCGGCCAGGTGTTCTTCCCGCAGGTCGCCGGCATGCTGGTGTATTTGCTGATGGCGCTGATCCTGCTGTTCAAGCCGGAAGGCCTTTTTCACCAAGGTTGACGCATGACCCCGCGCAAAAGAACCGCCTTTGTGCTGAGCGTACTCTGCCTGCTGGCGGCCCTGCCCTGGGTGGCGAACGACTACTATACCGGCCTGATCGTCAAGATCATGATCTATGGCCTGTTCGCCATGAGCCTGCAACTGCTGGTGGGCGGCGCGGGGCTGGTAAGCCTGGGCCACGCGGCTTTCTTCGGCGCAGGGGCTTACGCCACAGCCCTGCTCTCGCCTGAATCAGCCAGCGCGAACTTCTTCTGGCTGATTCCGTGCGTGCTGCTCGCGTCCACCGCCTACGCGGCCGTGACGGGAGCGCTGTCCCTGCGCACCCGGGGAATCTACTTCATCATGATCACCTTGGCGTTCGCGCAGATGGCCTATTACGTGTTTCACGACACCCAGTTCGGGGGCGGCAGCGATGGCATCTACCTGTACTTTCGCCCTGAATGGCGGGTGGGCGACTGGACGCTTCTGAACATCGACGACCCCCACACCTTCTACCTGTTCGTACTGGCCACGGTGGCGTCCATCTGGGCCTTCCTGTCCGTACTGTCCCGTTCGCGGTTCGGCGCCGCACTGACAGGGATCCGCATCAACGAACAGCGAATGCGGGCCGCCGGCTACTCCACCTTCGCCTATAAATTTGTCGCCTACCTGCTGGCGGCGGCACTGGCCGGAATCGCCGGGATGCTCTTTGCCGCCAAAGACGGCTTCGTCAATCCAGAACTGCTGAACTGGGAACAATCCGGACTGGTCCTGCTCATGGTGATCCTGGGCGGCAGTGGCAATCTCTGGGGTGCGCTGCTGGGTGCATTCGGCCTGATTGCGCTCGAAGAGCTGTTCCAGTCGGAGGCCATCTTTGGCGGCATGGCGAACCATTGGCACCTCACGTTTGGCCTGACCATCATTGCGCTGGTCGCCGTGATGCCCAAAGGGCTGGCCGGCTTCATGAACAAGCTCGGACATCGCGCCCAGCCCGGGCCAGCATCCCGATCATCCTTACCCCATACACCGCAGCCATGAGCGCCCCGATCTTCTCCGCCCGCAGCGTTTCCCGCGATTTCGGGGGTCTGCGCGCCCTGGACACAGTCAGCGTCGACCTGTCGCTGGGCAGCATCCACGCCGTTATCGGCACCAACGGCGCCGGCAAGTCCACGTTGGTCAACGTCCTGTCCGGGGAACTGTCCCCGACCACTGGTGCGATCACGATGAATGGCGACGATATCACCCGCTGGACCCAGCCGCGCCGGGCACGGGCGGGCATAGGCCGCAGTTACCAGCGCACCACCATCTTTGCGGATCTGTCGCTGCACGAGAACTGCCGGCTCGCGGCACAGGCCAGTCACCAGCGGTTCTGGCACTGGCTGGAACCGGCAAGCCGATGCCGGCGCTCGAACGAGGCAGCCGACCGCGTGCTGGAACAAACCGGGTTGTCCGCCCTCCGCCATCAGATTGCGGGCTCGCTGTCTCACGGCAAGAAGCGCCAACTGGAGATCGCCATGAGCCTGACCACGCGGCCCCAAGTGCTGCTGCTGGACGAACCGCTGGCCGGCATGGGACCGGAAGAGACCGAGCGCATGCTCGAGCTGCTGGCCTCGCTCAGGAATGCGCACGCCATCCTGCTGATCGAGCACGACATGGACGCTGTCTTCCAGATCTCTGACGTCATCACGGTGATGGTCAACGGCTCGGTGATCGCCCATGGCGACCCAGAGTCGATTCGCAACAACGATGCCGTGCAGGCCGCATATTTGGGGCGGGCGGCCGCATGACAGCCATCATCGAAGCCGACGGGCTGCACACC
>DATNAI010000158.1:0-5497 GCA_035572875.1 Castellaniella sp.
AAGAAGGCTCCTCAAACTTATCGTTCTGCTCATCGTAGTCATCGGCGCCGCCATCGGAGGCACGATCTTCTTCATGAACCGGAACGGCATCACCAGCGCCCCCCCTGCGGCACAGGCCGCATCAGAGGCGCATGCCCCCACGCCCCCGCCCGCCGTGCCTGCGCCCATCTTTGCCGAACTGGAGCCCTTCACCGTGACGCTGTACGGTGAAACGCGTAATCGCATCCTGTACACGGCCATCACGCTGCGGATGAGCGACGAAGCGTCCCGCAAGCAGATCCGCGACTACATGCCGGAGGTCCGTGACCGCATTCTGAAGGTCCTGTCGTCGCAACAGCTTCCGGCGATCCAGACCGTCCAGGGGCGGCAGGCGCTGGCGGACGCCATAAAGACCGCACTGTCGCATCCCTTCGTGGCGCAGTTGGCCGGCCCGCAGGTGGCCGATGTTCTGTTTACCGCTTTCGTGGTGCAGTAGATGCCCTATTCCAGCATGCTCTCCCAGGACGAGGTCGATGCGCTGCTGGCAGGCGTCACCGGCGAGGAGACTCCTGAACGGCAGCAGCCGGCCGAGGCCACGGACGGTGTGCGCCCTTACGATCTGGGCTCGCCGGACCGGGTGGCGCGTCACCGCATGCAAACGCTGGAACTCATCAACGAGCGTTTCGCGCGGCGGCTGCGTTCGATGTTCTTCGGCTTCATGCGCCGCAACGCCGACATCACGGTCAACACGATCAAGATCCAGAAATATTCCGACTTCGAGCGGAACCTGCCGGTTCCCAGCAACCTGAACATGGTGGCGCTCAAGCCTCTGCGCGGCACGAGCCTGTTCACCTTCGACCCGAATCTGGTGTTTCTGGTCATCGACAGCCTGTTTGGCGGGCACGGGCGCTACAACACCCGGGTCGAGGGACGGGATTTCACGAACACGGAACAGCGCATCATCCGCCGCCTGCTCACCTTGACGCTGGAATGCTACGGCGAGGCGTGGAAATCCATCTACCCGCTGGAGTTTGAATACATCCGCTCGGAGATGCACACCAAGTTCGCGAACATCAGCTCGGGCAACGATACCGTCGTGGTGTCTTCGTTCAATATCGAACTGGGTTCCTCCGGCGGCAAGCTCAACGTCTGCCTGCCGTACTCCATGCTGGAACCCATTCGGGACCTGCTCACGCGACCTCTGCAGCAGGCCGCCGCGGACTCCATCGATCAGCGATGGACCCAGCAGCTCACGCGCGAAGTACGCAGCGCCGAAGTCGAGCTGGCGGTTGAATTCGCCCATATTGAAACCTCCATCGCTGAGCTGCTGCATCTCGCGGTGGGCGACATCCTGCCCGTAGAAATCCAGCCCACCGTGGTCGCCCGAGTCGGCGGCGTACCGGTGCTGGACTGCACCTACGGTACCTTCAACGGCCGCTTCGCCCTGCGGGTCCGCAAGACTCTTGCCACCCCCGCGGATTCCGACCAACTGATAGCCCGCACACCGAAATGAGCGACCACAAAGACGACGACATCCAGGACCCGAAAGGACCGGAACAAGCGCCCGCCAGCGCGCCGGAAGACGACTGGGCGGCCGCGCTGGCCGAGCAGGAATCGGCACACAACCAACCGACCCAGGCGTCCGGCCTGGGCGGCGCTGACGACTGGGCGGCCGCGCTGGCCGAACAGACGGCCGCGACCCAGGCAGGAAGCGGCAGCAGCGCGCAGGCGGCCGCAGCCCAGGTCTTCCAGCCGCTGGTGAGCCAGGAAAACAGCGCCGACAGCGACATCGACATGATCATGGACATCCCCGTCCAGCTCTCAGTCGAACTGGGGCGCACCCGGCTGACCATCAAGAACATACTGCAGCTCGGCCAGGGTTCCGTCGTGGAACTGGACGGGCTGGCCGGTGAACCCATGGACATTTACGTCAACGGCTACCTGATCGCGCAAGGCGAAGTGGTGGTGGTGGATGAAAAATACGGCATCCGGGTCACCGACATCATTACGCCGTCGGACCGCATCGCACGGCTGAACAACCGGCGTTGAGCGACTGGCGCCGAATCACCGATTACTGAAACGCCATGACCCCTGCCCAAACGCTGCAAGTCATTCTCGCGCTGCTGTTCATTGTCGGGCTGCTGCTGGGCCTGGCCTGGATGGCACGGCGCAGCGGCTGGATCCGACAGCACATCAACCGCACCGACCTCAAGGTTCTGGGGACCCTGCGCCTCGGTGCGCGCAGTTCCATCGCGCTGGTTCAGGTGCGGGACGCACGGCTGGTGGTCGGCGTGACCGCCCAACAGATCACGCTGCTGCACACGCTGCCGACCGACGCACCGGGCGCCCCCGTGGCGCCTGCGGATTTCGCCGGAAGCCTGAACAAGGCCGTGGCCCGTACCTGATGGCGGTCGCTGCTTTTCCGGCCGTCCCAGTCCAACATCGGGCGCTGCACTGGCCCCTGCTCGCCCTGGCAATCTTCACCCTGGCGCTGATCTGGCCCACCAACAGCCTGGCCCAGGCGACGCTGCCTGCCCTGACCGCTACGCCGGGCCCCAACGGATCGCAGACCTGGTCGCTCAGCATCCAGACGCTGGTCATGCTGACCATGCTGTCGTTTCTGCCCGCGGCGCTGCTCATGATGACCGGGTTCACGCGCATCATCATTGTGCTGGGATTGCTGCGCAACGCGCTGGGCACCGGAGTGTCACCCCCCAATTCCGTGCTGGTGGGGCTGGCGCTGTTCCTGACCTTCTTCGTCATGTCACCCGTCTTCAACCAGATTTACACGCAGGCCTACCAGCCGCTCGCCCAGGACAAGATCAGCTTCGAGCAGGCGCTGGACCGCGGCAGCCAGCCGTTGAAGACCTTCATGATGCACCAGACCCGGGAATCCGACCTGAGCCTGTTTGCCGACATGGCCAACGTGGGGCCGCTGCAGGGGCCGGAGTCGGTGCCCCTGCGAGTGCTGGTGCCAGCCTTTGTCACCAGCGAGCTGAAAACCGCCTTCCAGATCGGCTTCACCATCTTCATTCCCTTCCTCATCATCGACCTGGTGGTGGCCAGCCTCCTGATGGCGCTGGGAATGATGATGGTTCCACCGGTGACGATCTCGTTGCCCTTCAAGCTCATGCTGTTCGTGCTGGCTGACGGCTGGCACCTGCTGCTGGGGTCGCTGGCTCGCAGCTTCTACCAATAAGAGGCCCCCCATGAACTCGGAAGCCGTGATGTCGATGACCTATCAGGCGCTGAAGGTCGCCCTGATCATGGCCGGGCCGCTGCTTCTGGTGACGCTCGTCGTCGGTCTGGTCATCAGCATCTTCCAGGCGGCAACCCAGATCAACGAGATGACGCTGTCCTTCATCCCCAAGCTGCTCGCCGTGGGCGCGGCTCTGGTGTTGCTGGGGCCCTGGCTGATTTCGACCATGGTCGACTACATCCAGACGCTGTTCAATACCATCCCCGGGCTGGCCAGCTAGGCCGCGCCGCCCCGGCCGTGATCGAACTCCACCTGGACCAGCTCTACCAGTGGCTCACGGCACTGCTGTGGCCGCTGTGCCGCATCGGGGGGCTCGTGACCACGGCCCCTATCTTCGGAGAGTCCACGATCCCGGTGCGGGTCAAGATCGGACTCACCGTCGTCATCACCTTCATCGTCAGCCCGCTGCTGGGTCCTTTGCCCGCAGTCGCGCCAGCCTCCTGGGCGGGCCTGCTGATTGCGAGCCAGCAGGTGCTGATCGGGCTGGCCCTGGGTCTATGCGTACGCCTTGTCTTCACGGCAGCCATGATGGCCGGTGAATTCGTCGGCCTGGAAATGGGTCTGGCATTCGCGTCCTTCTTCGACCCGGCCACCGGCGCCAACACAGCCGTCCTGTCGCGTTTCATCAACCTGGTCGCCATGCTGATCTTCCTGTCCGTCAACGGGCACCTGCTGATGCTCGACGGGCTGGTCAGAACCTTCGAATTCCTGCCGATCGGCAGCTCGCTGAATCCGAACGGCTGGGGCGCGTTGATCGAATGGAGCCGGCAGCTTTGGATTTCGGGCATGCTCCTCGCGCTGCCGCTCATCATCGTCCTGCTGTCGATCAATCTTTCGCTCGGCATTCTGAATCGCACGGCCCAGCAGCTTTCGGTCTTTGCCGTGGGGTTCCCGATTTCCCTTGCGACCGGCCTTGTGATGCTGGCCATCGTCCTGCCCCAAAGCGGCGACTTCCTGACGGGACTGTTCTCGGACGCCTACCAGGCCATGGCCCGCATCGCCCGGGCCCTGGCCGGCCTGTAACTCACCGGCCCCCGCTCCCTACCGGATAGGTGGCACCCGGGATGATGCGCGTACCGGCCGGCAGCAGGGGCTCAGCAGCGGGAGTGGCGCCCGGAATCGACGCCCCGTCCCCGGAACCAGGGCTTGATGCGACTGGCTCCACGGAGGGCGGCGGAGGCACCGGAATCGCCAGTGATTGCGCCCCGCCATCGAGGACCGGACCGGTCGGGTCGACAGCCGTGGCAGCGGGGGGCGCAGTGCGCGCCCTGGCTTCGGCCGCTTCGCGATCGGCCTCCTGCGCCGTGCGCGTGTGATGCTGCGGCGGCACGTTGATGGCGCGTTCAGTGCGCATGAACCGGCCGTCGGGTCCGAATCGCAGCCAGACCTCCTCACGGAAATACACCGCATCGGTCGCCACAGTGCCTTTGTAGGCCCAGCGTGCCAGGAGCGTGTCGCCCTGCTGCCACGTATCCACGGGTTGTGCCCCGAGGTCGACGGCGGCTTGCGCCAGCGTCGTGCGTCCCACGACGATTCGATCCAGCCCGGCGGAGCGAAAGGTCTCGCCTGTCGTCGAACAGGCCGACAGGCCGACCAGCAGCAACGCCAGCACTGACCTCCGAAGCCTGAGGAAACAGCGCCCATTTCCTGCAATGGAAAACATGCTCATGTCACCCCACCGCGCCATCACCGGCTGTTCATCTTGAACAGGCTGAGGTTCTGGATGGTCTGGAAGGCGGCGGTCGCCCCCTGCAACGCCATCTGGCGCAGACTGAGCTTCATGGAGGCGTCGTAATAATCCAGGTCTTCCAGGCCGGAAAGCGCCTTGGTGTAACCCAGATTGTTCTGCGTGCCGGTGTTGTCCAGCGCCGTCAATTCGTTCATGCGCGACCCGATCGACGAGCGGACCGTCAGCACGTTGTCGTAGTTGGTGGCGAGCTTCTGCATGGCGGAATTCAGGATGTTCTGAAGGTTCGCGCCGGACTGGGGGTCGCCCTGAGAAGGAGACTCCAACGCCGCGGCAAGCTGATCCAGCGTATCGAACATATTGACGCTGGTGCTCTTGAGCGGAGACACCGAAAAGGTATCACCGATCGCCGGGGCCCCCGAAATCTGTACCGTCGTGCCCATTCCGAGGTCGATAGCCTGCTGGCCCGTCGTCCAGGGCTGCGCCGGATTGGGACTTGGCGACACATCGGTGGGCGGCTGGGTCGAGTCATCCAGTGTCGTGATCACGTACTGCAGCCCGCCCGCCCCGTC
>DATNAI010000159.1:0-5392 GCA_035572875.1 Castellaniella sp.
CGCCAATCACCGAGTCGCCGAGATAGCTGAGGTGATTGGCTTTCGAGCCGCGGCCCAGCGCGGTTTTCTTGAGTTCCACGAAATTGCCCACGTGCGCCTCCGGACCGACGTCGGCCCCCGGGCGCAGGCGGGCATAAGGGCCGATACGCGCGTCCGCGCCCACCTGGGCGCCCTCGACGTGGGTGAAGGCGGCGAGCGTGGCGCCCGGACCGACGTCGGCATCGCTCACGACGCAGTGCGGCCCGATCCGCACGCCGTCCGCCAGCCGCACCCGGCCCTCGAACACGCATCCCACATCGATGAACACATCGCGCCCGCAGACAAGATCGCCCCGCACATCGAAGCGCGCCGGATCCGCCAGCGTCACGCCTTGCTCCAGCAGGCGGCGCGCCTGTTCGCCTTGCCAGATGCGCTCGAGCTGCGCCTGCTGGATGCGGCTGTTGACGCCCAGCGTCTCCCAGGGCGCCGACGGCTGCGCATGGGCCACCGGCACGCCGTCGCGGACGGCCAGCCCAACGATGTCGGTCAGATAGTACTCGCCCTGGGCGTTGCGATTGTCGATCCGCGCGAGCCAGCGGCGCAGCGCCGCCGTGGGGGCCGCCAGAATGCCGGTATTGACCTCGTTGACGGCGCGCTCCCCGGCGGAAGCGTCCTTGTGCTCCACGATGCGCGTGATGCGCCCTTCGGCATCCCTGAGGATGCGGCCATACCCGCTGGGGTCGGCCAGCGTCTCGGTCAGCAGCGCGAGGCCCGCGCCGCGCGCCTGCAGCAGGGCGCGCAGAGTCGCCGGCTGCACCAGAGGAACGTCGCCATACAGCACCAGGCACGCATCGTCATCGCGGTCGCCGCCGACCAGATAGGGCAGGGCCTGCATCACGGCATGACCGGTGCCCTGTTGCGGCTGCTGCAGGGCGAAGGCTACATCCGCGCCTGCGAAAGTCGTCTGGACGCGCTCGGCGCCATGGCCCACCACGACCACGACGCGCTCGGGCGTCAGGGCGCGGGCCGTTTCCAGAACGTGCCCCAGCATGGGCTTGCCGGCAATCGGATGCAGGACCTTCGGCAGGTCGGACTGCATGCGCTTGCCCAGACCGGCAGCCAGAATGATGATGTTCAGCATGAAAATTTGTCCACACAAAAGAGTGGCGGCGAGACACCGCCCATGCGGGCCACCCGGCAACCGCATGGACGGCACCCGTGTCCCCACGGGGCACGGGAATCAGTGGCGAGGCTTGCGCGTGCCGCGGGCGGTTCCCCGGGCCGTCGCCGCGCCCGATGCGGACTTGCGGTCGGTGGAGGTCTTGCGCGCGGTGGCAGCCTTTTTGGGCGCCGCCGCCGAAGCGGTCTTGGCCGCGTCGGCCACCCCCTGAAAGCTGGCCGTCGTAGCCGCCGCCAGACCATCGAACTGCTGGCGAAGGAGATTCCACCAGTCTTCGGCGGCCTGGGTGTAGGCCGGCCCGCCGGCATGGGCGGAAGCCTCCGCCACCGCCGCAGCGCCCGCCCGGCCCTGGTCAGCCAGTGATTTCAACGTCGCCACCGTGCTGCGCTGGATTTCCAGGCCCTGGATGGTGCTGGCCAGCATGGTCGCATTGAGCTGCAGCCAGTTCTGCACCGTCTGCAGCTCACGGATGCGGCGCTCGAGATCTTCGAGCGACATCGGCGGCATCATGGCCGCATTCAACCCCCCCGCGCCCGCCATGGTCTGCCAGGTCTGGCGCATCATCTCCAGGCCGGCGAAAAGCGGATTCTGGGCGGCATCACCCTGCTGGCCAAAGCCGGGCAATACAAACGGATTGGTTTTGTCTTGTGCCATGGGAGCACCTCCGCCGGCACCATGCCGGCACAGTAAAAGTCTAGTGGGAAATGGCCACCAGTGGATCCTGAAGCCGATGACGCAACGAATCCAGGACGCAGAGTTCTGCTTCCAGGGAGAAGGCACCCTGCGCGAGCAGGTCCTGAAGGGGGCCGGCCGCCACACACCTGAATTCCATGACCTCGCCATCGAGGTTTCTCGGGACGGCGCCGGCATCCAGCACGCAATCGCTGACGAGCACGTTTTCGACCTGGTAGCCATCGGGCAACCGCCGGTGCATGCGCACGACCGTGCGCAGCGGCGCGTGATCGGCGAGCGCCACGGCCGGCAGGCCGGCTTCTTCGTAGGTCTCGCGCAGCAGCGCCGTTTCCAGCTCTTCGCCGGCTGAAACCAGCCCGCCGGAAAGTGTGTCCCACAACCCCGGATCTGTCGGTTTGCTCAGCGAACGACGGGCCACCCACAACCGCCCGTCCGGCGTCCAGGCATTCAGATGCACGGCCTGCGTGAGCAGTCCCAGCGGCCGCGTGGCGCCGCGTTCGATGCGGGAAAAGCAGCGGCCTTCGGCCACCACGTCCACCTGTTCGTCGCGCCAGGCGCGAATGCAGCCGGCCGCCTGCAGCGTTTGCGCCACACCGCGCAGCACGGACTCCAGGCCCAGGCCGCCCGTCGAAGCCGCGCGGATATGGACCGCTTCGTCTTCGACATCCACGCCCGGCAAGGCGCGGATGGACTCCAGCGCACGCGGTGCGATCCAGCCTCCGACGCGGCCTGAAATCGTCACGGGCCGGGCGCCTGCCGGAGGGAGCTGCTGCGCGCGGCGCACCAGGCGTGCGCTGCGTGACAGCACGTCGTCCAAGGCAAATACGGCGGTGGTTGAATCCATCCGCAGATTGTAGTGGAAGGCCGCAAGGGATTGGTAAAAACCCCGAACAGCCGGAAAATAGGCCCTGGGCCGGCCTGTACAAGGCGGGTCCCTTCGCTATAATCCCCTCTGCTTATAAGGAAATCTCAGGCACGGGCGCCAGCGCCCGCTCGAATGCCTGATGATCCGATGATGTGTGCTCGGGGCTCGTCGCCCTTTCGCCGCTGTCTGACGAAAGACAACCTGCCTCTGTAAACACACTCCAACCAGAGGGACAGCATGAAGATGGTCAGAGGGTTGTTGGGCATGGTCGCACTGTCATGGGCGGCCCTTGCCGGCGCGGAAGTGAAGGACATGCCGGGTGGGCCGGGGGTCGATCAACTCAATCTCCCCTTCGGGGTCACGCCGATCTCGCACGATATCTATGATCTCAATTGGATGATCATGATCATCTGTACGATCATCTTCATCGGCGTCTTCGGCACGATGCTGTATTCCATCGTCATGCACCGCAAGTCGCGAGGCCACAAGGCCGCCAAGTTCGATGAAAACATGGCGGTGGAGCTGACCTGGACCATCGTGCCTTTCCTCATCATCGTCAGCATGGCCATCCCGTCGACGCGTACCGTGGTGGCCATGAAAGACACCAGCAGCGCGGACCTGACCGTCAAGGTCACCGGCTACCAATGGAAGTGGGGCTACGACTACCTGGACGGTCCCGCGGCAGGCGTGCATTTCCTGTCCAACCTGTCCACGCCCGTGGCGCAGATCAACAACCAGGAGCCCAAGAGCAACACCTACCTGATGGAAGTCGACCATCCGCTGGTGGTGCCGGTCAACAAGAAAGTGCGCATCGTGCTCACGGCCGAAGACGTGATCCACTCCTGGGCCGTCCCCGACTTCGGCGTCAAGCAGGACGCGATCCCCGGATATCTGCGCGACACCTGGTTCCGCGCGGAGAAGACGGGTACCTACCGGGGCCAATGCTCGGAACTTTGCGGCAAGAACCACGCCTACATGCCCGTCGTCGTCGAGGTGAAGTCCGCGGAAGACTACGCGCAATGGGCCAAGCAGCAAAAGACGGCCATGGCCGCCTCAGCCGAGGACCCCAACAAGACCTGGACCAAGGACGAACTCATCGCCCAGGGCAAGGAAGTCTTCACCACCACCTGTGTGGCATGCCACCAGGCCAACGGCCAGGGCATTCCGGGCACATTCCCGGCCCTGAACGGCGACACCAAATTCGTGCTGGCCCCCATGAAGGGTCAAATCCTCACCGAACTCAACGGCCACCCGGGTACCGCAATGCCGGCATTCCGCGACCAACTGTCCGATACGCAGCTGGCAGCCGTCATTACGTACACCCGCAACGCCTGGGACAACGCCGGCAAGGGCCCAGACCCTGTCGTGCAGCCCAAAGACGTCCAGGCCTTGCGCGGATCGAAGTGATCCCGCGATCCGGAACCCAACACGATATTTCCTGGCACCGGCCCCAGCCGGTACGCCCCAGGTAGGAGGCATCCATGAGCAGCGCCACAATTGACCACATTCCCCCTCACGTGGGGCACGAAGAGCACGCCCACCCCATCCCGCACGGATGGCGGCGGTGGGTGTTTGCCACGAACCACAAAGACATCGGGACCATGTACCTGATCTTTTCGTTCTGCATGTTGCTCGAAGGTGGCACGCTGGCACTCATGCTGCGGACGGAGTTGTTCGAGCCCGGCATCCAGTTCTTCCAGCCGCAATTCTTCAATCAGCTCACCACCATGCACGGGCTGATCATGATCTTCGGGGCCATCATGCCGGCCTTCGTGGGCTTCGCCAACTGGATGATTCCGCTGCAGATCGGCGCCTCCGACATGGCGTTCGCGCGCATGAACAACTTCAGCTTCTGGCTGCTGCCGGTCGGGGCGATCCTGATGACCGCCTCGTTCTTCGTGCCGGGCGGCGCCAACGCGGCGGGGTGGACGATGTACGCGCCTCTGTCGTTGCAGATGGGCCCGGGCATGGACTTCGCCATCTTTGCCGTCCACATCCTGGGGGCGTCCTCCATCATGGGGGCCATCAACATCATCGTCACCATCCTCAACATGCGCACCCCCAAGATGTCGCTGATGAAGATGCCGCTGTTCTGCTGGGGCTGGCTGGTCACGGCCTATCTGCTGCTGGCCGTCATGCCGGTGCTGGCCGCCGCCGTCACGATGCTGCTGACGGACCGCCACTTCGGCACGCACTTCTTCAACGCCGCCGCCGGTGGCGACCCGGTGCTGTACCAGCACATATTCTGGTTCTTCGGACACCCCGAGGTCTACATCATGATCCTGCCGGCGTTCGGGATCGTTTCTCACGTGATACCAGCCTTCGCTCGCAAGAAGCTCTTTGGCTACACCTCCATGGTGTATGCCATCTGCGCCATCGGCATTCTCTCGTTCCTCGTGTGGGCTCACCACATGTTCGCGACAGGCATGCCTGTGACGGCACAGCTCTTCTTCATGTACGGCACCATGCTGATTTCCATCCCCACCGGGGTAAAGGTCTTCAACTGGACGGCCACCATCTGGCGGGGCTCGCTCACCTTTGAAACGCCCATGCTGTTTGCCATCGGCTTCATCTTCGTGTTCGTCATCGGCGGCTTCACAGGCTTGATCGTGGCGTCCGCCCCCATCGACATCCAGGCGCAGGACACCTACTACGTGGTGGCCCACTTCCACTAC
>DATNAI010000160.1:0-2484 GCA_035572875.1 Castellaniella sp.
CGTGGAACGTAACCTTCCAGGGCATGGAATCGGTCGGCGGAACACAAACGGCGAAGCTCGACCTGGTTCCCAAAGATCAGAACATCCGCAACAACTTCAGCCACGTGATCATCTGGGTCGACCTCACCCGCGACATCTCCCTCAAGCAGCAGATGGTGCAACCCACCGGCGATTCGCGCACCGTCACCTACAGCAACGTCCGCTACAACAAGCATCCGTCTTCCGGCCTTTTTCAGCTGAAGATTCCCAAAGGCACCCAGGTAACGCGCAGGTAGAGAAACAGCAAAGCCCGGAGCGATCACGCCCCGGGCTTTTTCCTGCCGCCGTTCCGCGCTATTGCGGCGTATCCGTGGATCGTTTCAGCGTGAATTGCATCGGCGCCATCTGGTCGCCCTCTGTCTTGTTCGACACGTCAATCTCGTCATCATGCACCTTGCCCTCATGGTGGATGACCATACCGTTGTAGGTGACGTCGAACGTAATCTTGTCGCCGTCGACCTTGCCGTTATCGATGGTCAGCGGTTCGTCTGTCGGGCCTTCGATCGTCCCGGTCAGCTTATCCGCGTCCTGCTTCAGGTGAAACGTCAGCGGGTGCGTGCTGCCGTCGTCCAGTTTCAACTCTCCGGTCCATGTCCCGGTCAGGTTCGTCGCGGCAAAGAGCGGCTGTGTGGACAAGATCACCAGCACCGCCGCCAGCAGGACCGCCCATTTCGTCATGCGTTTCATTGACAGCCTCCGTAAACATCCAGCGCGCCGATCATACCGCGCAGCCGCCGTTCTCGCCCACCGGAATCGCCGTCGTCATCCTCAAACGATTCACTTCGGTACTCCACCGCGCTCGTAACGTTTCAGCACTCCGCACCTCCCTGCGTGTTCAGTCTCCGGAAAGATGGTAGCCTTGGTGCGGTTTTCATTCCTCCAGCAGGTGAGAAGGCAAGTGATGATGAAGAAGCGCATGGCCCTCCTGATCGGGCCCCTGGTTTTCCTGACCATGCCGGCGTTCGCGCAGCAGCCCAAATACCCCTTCAACGATCCGAACCTCGCCGCGGACAAGCGCATCGACAACCTCCTGTCCCTCATGACCGCGGACGAGAAGATCGACTGCATGGGCACGCAGACCGGCGTGCCCCGTCTCGGCGTTCCCAACATTGGCAGTTCCGAAGGCATCCACGGAGTGGTCCAGCGCGATCCGCGCCCCGGCCGGCCGCCCATCACCACAACGCAATTTCCGCAGCCGGTGGGGATGGGCGAATCCTGGGATCCGGAGATGGTCCGCCAGGCCGCCGGCGTCGAAGGCTATGAGGCTCGTTTCATCACCGAGACACCGAAATACAACCGCCAGATCCTCATGCTCTGGGGACCGCAGTCCGACGTGGCGCGCGATCCGCGCTGGGGCCGCAGCGAAGAGGTGTACGGCGAAGATCCGTTCTTCAACGGGACCATGGCAGTCGCGTTCATTCACGGCCTGCAGGGTGATAACCCGAAGTACTGGCAGTCTGCGGCGCTGCTCAAGCACTTCCTGGCCAATGAGAACGAGGATGGCCGCAACACCTCATCGTCGAACTTCGATGAGCGTCTTTTCTGGGAGTACTACTCTGTCCCGTTCCGCATGGGCTTTCTCGACGGCGGCGCCAAGGCGGTCATGGCCAGCTACAACGCATGGAACGGAACAACCATGGCCGTTAACCCGATCCTGCGCAGTATCCTGATCGACAAGTGGGGCGTCGACGTTATCTCCAGCGACGGCGGCGCGGTCCGCCTCCTGGTGAACGCGCGCCATCTCTTCCCGAACCAGGAAGCCGCCGTCGTGGCGTGCCTCAAGGCCGGCATCAATCAGTACCTCGACATCTATAAGGACCAGCTGCACGCTGCGCTCAAAGACGGCTCCATCACGGCAGCCGATCTGGACAACGCGCTTCGCCGTAAGTTCCGCATCGCCATCAGACTCGGCCTGCTCGATCCGCCGGAGATGGTGCCATACACCAGCATCAAGGACTCGCCCGAGCCCTGGAACACGGACAAGGATCGCGACGTCTCGAAAAAGCTCGCGCTCGAATCTGTTGTCCTGCTGAAGAACGAGAACCACTTCCTCCCGCTCGACAAGACGAAGATTAAATCCATCGCCGTCATCGGACCTCTGGCCGATTCCGTCCACTGGGATTGGTACGGCGGCACGCCACCCTACACCGTCACGCCGCTCAAAGGCATTCAGGACGAGGTGGGCCCGAACGTCAAGGTGAACTACGCCGCGTACGATACGCCCAATGGCGAGTTTGACGCGCTGAAGGCAGCCAGCCAGTCGGATGTGGCGGTCGTCGTGGTCGGCAACAATCCCACCTGCGGCGATCAGGCGCACGCCTGGTACAACAACGGCACGCTGCCCTGCTTGTCTCCCGGCGACGGCCGCGAAGGACGCGACCGCGAATCCATCGACCTCGGCCCGCAGGAGCAGATCATCAAGCAGGTGATGATCAAGAATCCGAA
>DATNAI010000161.1:0-2867 GCA_035572875.1 Castellaniella sp.
CCGCGGTTTAGGGGGGTTCGTGTGCCGGGAGACCGTCAGCAAGAGCCCCGAATCAGGCCTTCTTGGCTGCCTGGCACTTCGGGCAAATGCCGTAGAGCATCATGTGATGGCTTTCGAGGGCAAAGCCGTTGTCCTTGGCAACGCGCTGCTGGCGTCTTTCGATTTCGGGGTCCGAAAATTCCACGACCCGGCCGCAGTTGGTGCAGATCAGGTGATCATGATGATCGCCGTCATTCAGTTCAAAAACGGCCTTGCCGCCATCAAATTGACTGCGCAGCAGGATGCCCGCCTGCTCGAACTGAGTGAGCACGCGGTAGACGGTCGCCAGCCCGATGTCGACGTCCTCTGCGATCAAGGCGCGGTACACGTCCTCTGCGCTGTGGTGCCGGGTTTCGGCCTTGCGGAATACATCGAGGATCTTCAGGCGGGGAAATGTCGCCTTCAGCCCCATGTTCTTGAGCTCAGTCTGGTCGTTCATGATGAAAGTATCCCGGGTCGAGGACGGGAAAGCAAGTCGCGGCGACGATCGCCGCCCGCCGCCCGCACGGGACCCCGCACGTGCGTGAATCGGAATTCCCTTTATGATAGCGGTTTTGGGGCCTGCGGACCGCAGGTCGCTCATCCGTTTACGGGGGGTTTTGTGCGTATCCTAGCGAGTACCCATTCTCACAGAGTGAAGATCGGCCTGGCGACAGGCTTGCTGGCCATCAGCCTGACAGGATGCGGCTCGACCCACTGGGGATTCCCCTATCGTCCGACGGTCCAGCAAGGCAACTGGGTCACATCCGAACAGGTATCCAAGCTCGAGGTCGGGATGACCCGCGACCAGGTCCGCTTCGTACTGGGCACCCCGACGCTGCAGGACGCCTTCCACGCCGATCGCTGGGACTACCCCTTTTACAACCAGCCCGGCTACGGCAAGGACGAACTGCGGAAATTCACCGTCTGGTTCCAGGATGACAAGCTGGTCCGATGGGACGGGGACCGGCAGCCTGACCGGCAACCCTTCCAGAAAGTCGACAGCGGTCGTGAAGCCATTCAATCGAGACCGAGTGCCGACAAAGACGCCCAGAAAGCCGCTTCGCCTGGCCTGAGTTCGCCGGGGGCGCCCAACCAGCCGAGCCTGGACAATACGACGGCGGCACCCTCGGCGGTGACCGTGCCGGTTCACCAGGCGGGCACTCCGTCTGCCACTCCGGCCCCTGCCGCCCCCTCCACCCCTTCTTCCGGAGACAAACAGTAATGCGGATCGCCATTGCCGGGGCCTCCGGCCGCATGGGACACATGCTGATCCAGGCCGTACTCGATGCTGAAGACCTGACGCTGACGGTCGCGCTGGACCGGACGGGCGGCGAGACCATCGGCCAGGACGCAGGGCTGTTTCTCGGACGCAAGACGGGCGTGCAGGTCACCGACGACCTGGGTGCGCTGGACCAAGCCGACTGCCTGATCGACTTCACGCGCCCGGAGGGCACGCTGGAGCACCTCCAGGCCTGCGTCGCGCACGGCGTCAAATGCGTGATCGGCACGACCGGATTCGACGCCCAAGGCAAGCAGGCCATCCGGGCGGCCGCCCAGAAAATCGGGATCGTGTTCGCTCCCAACATGAGCGTGGGGGTGAACGTCACGCTGAAGCTGCTGGAGACCGCAGCCAAGCTGCTGAACAGCGGCTACGACGTGGAGGTCTTCGAGGCCCACCACCGCAACAAGGTCGACGCCCCGTCGGGCACCGCGCTCGCCATGGGCGAAGCCGTGGCGCAAGCCTGGGGAGTCCCGCTCAATGACGTGGCCGACTGGGCCCGCCACGGTCACACGGGGGTGCGCGAAACGGGCCACATCGGCTTTTCGGTGCTGCGCGGCGGCGACATCGTGGGCGACCATACCGTGTACTTCTGCGGAACCGGCGAGCGCATCGAGATCACCCACCGGTCCAGCAGTCGCGCCACCTACGCCCAGGGCAGCCTGCGCGCGGCCCGCTACCTGGCTCGCAAGCAGTTCGGCCTGTTCGACATGCAGGACGTGCTGGCGTAGGGCGGCACCACAAAGCCCGGCAGACCCGAAATTTTGTCGGCCACTGGCCGGGGCCTGTCCGGCCATGCTCACCGGTCGCCCGACACCGGTCGTCAATCCAGTTGGACCGGTTCCTGCTCCAGCTCCACGCCAAAGCGGGCCTGCACATCCCGCTGCACGGCCGTGGCCAATGCGCGCACATCGGCGGCCGTAGCGCCACCATGATTGACCAGCACCAGCGCCTGCCGCTCGTGCATGCCCACTGGCCCCAGGCGCTTCCCCTTCCAGCCCGCGTGCTCAATCAACCAGCCGGCGGCCAGCTTGGCCCGGCCATCGGGTTGGGGATAGATGCGCACATCCGGGAATCGCAGCTGCAACGCCTCCGCCTGCGCCACCGGGACCAGAGGATTCTTGAAGAAGCTGCCGGCATTACCCAATACCGCCGGATCGGGAAGCTTGCGCCGCCGAATCTCGCACACGGCATCGAACACCTGATTGGGGGTCGGGCCGGACACAAGCGTTTCCCCTGTCCGCCGCTCCCGGTCGCGGGGTTGCAACAGCGCGTGCTGCCGCAGATCCGGATAGTCCAGGCGCGGCTCCCAAAGCTTGGGGAGCGACACGCGCACGCGCACGATCAGCCAGCGACCGGCCCCTGCCCGCTTGAACAGACTGTCCCGATAGGCGAACTGACAATCCTGGGGCGACAGCTCGCACTCGCGGCCGGCCTGCAGGTCCCAGGCCACCACGGAATGCAGCCGGTTGGCCAGCTCCACCCCATACGCGCCGATGTTCTGCACAGGCGCGGCCCCCACAGTCCCGGGGATCAGCGCCAGGTTTTCCAGGCCCGGCCAACCATG
>DATNAI010000162.1:0-4670 GCA_035572875.1 Castellaniella sp.
GCCAGTTGCGGGGCGTCCACGCACTGGGCCACGACCGCAACGTGCGGTTGCGGCATGGCGATGTCTGGATCGTGGTCCAGCGCGGACGCGTGCGGATTGTGGATGCGTGATGGACTCGCCCGATGAGGTCCGTCCAGCTGCCGTCCCGGAAATCGCAGGTAAAATAAGCAGTTTTGGCGCTGGCGCAACTGTCTGGCCGGCCGTTTTCCTCAACCCTGATTCATCATGCTGATCGTCCAGAAATACGGTGGCACCTCCATGGGGTCCATCGAACGTATCCAGAACGTGGCCCGGCGGGTGGCCAAATGGCATGCCGCCGGCCATCAGGTCGTGGTTGTGCCGTCGGCCATGTCGGGCGAGACCAACCGCCTGCTGGGGCTGGCCCGCGAACTGTCTCCCCAACCGGATCCGCGCGAACTGGACATGCTGGCCGCGACGGGCGAGCAGGCCAGCAGCGCGTTGCTTGCCATTGCCCTGATGCGTCAGGGCGTGTCCGCACGCAGCTATACGGGCTGGCAGGTGCCGGTCCTGACCGACAGCGCCTACACCAAGGCCCGCATCCAGTCCATCGATGACAGCCGCATCCGTCCCGATCTGGAGTCAGGGCGTGTGGTCATCGTGACGGGATTCCAGGGCGTGGACGCCGATGGCCACATCACGACGCTGGGCCGTGGCGGCTCGGATACGTCGGCTGTCGCCGTCGCCGCCGCCATGAAAGCCGATGAGTGCCTGATCTTCACGGACGTGGACGGGGTCTACACCACCGACCCGCGCGTGGTCCCGGAAGCGCGCCGCATGAACGTGATTTCGTTCGAGGAAATGCTGGAGATGGCGTCCCTCGGCTCCAAGGTCCTGCAGATCCGTTCGGTGGAATTCGCCGGCAAATACCAGGTGCCCCTGCGTGTGCTGTCGTCATTGACCGATCCGATGATCCCGGTGGACGTGGAAATGCATTCCGGCACCCTGATTACTTTCGAGGAAGACCAGAAAATGGAAACCGCCGTTGTCTCCGGCATCGCCTTCAGCCGCGACGAAGCCAAAGTCACTCTGCGCAACGTACCCGACACCCCGGGCGTGGCCTATTCGATCCTGGGGCCGGTAGCGGCCGCCAACATCGACGTGGACATGATCCTGCAAAATATCTCGCAGCAGGGCATGACGGACTTCTCCTTCACGGTCAACCGCAACGACTTTGTCCGCACGCTGGAGCTGCTCAAGCACCAGATCGGTCCCACCGTGGGCGCGGGCGAGGTGGTCTCCGACGACAAAGTCGCGAAGGTTTCTATCGTCGGGATCGGCATGCGCAGCCACGTGGGCGTCGCCAGCCTGATGTTCCGCACCCTGGCCGAGGAAGGCATCAATATCCTGATGATCAGCACGTCCGAGATCAAGACTTCGGTGCTGATCCACGACAAATACATGGAGCTGGCGGTGCGGGCCCTGCACAAGGCCTTCGAACTCGACCAGGTCACCGCCGTTCCCGAGGCCTGATCGCGTTTCGGGGCCCGCCGAACTCGCCCGCGCTTGCGTTCAGCAAGGCGGAACGCGGGTTTCGGGGGAGGGCGGGCCCGGCTTTCGGGCAAAATTTCTATGCTAGAATGCCCGTCTTGCTGGAGACATGGCCGAGTGGTTGAAGGTACTCCCCTGCTAAGGGAGCATGCGGCTTATACCCGCATCGAGGGTTCGAATCCCTCTGTCTCCGCCAGTAACACCGATCAAGAATGACCAGCACCATGGGCTCTACCCGGCTCTACCCCATTAACGGGGGATGGGCATTCATCAGACACGGTTGATGACACCGTTCCAGCCGCATTGAGCCAAGACTCTCAAGCGGTAATTCTCAAAGTTCCTGAAGCCGTACGCCCTGCGCGAGAGCATTTCCATTTTAGTGTGAAAGCCCTCGGTAATCCCATTGGATTGTGAGAAGCGCCCCATGCGCGCGATGGGCTCCAGCCACGATGTTGACGTAGCGGCCAGTGCCGGACCGGGCTGCAGGCTCAATAGGGCAACCGCGGGAATCTTTCCTTCATCAATTTCAGGAAACGGGCCCGGTCCTTGACGCGCCTCTTGAGACGTTCGATCTCGTCGAGCGGAGAGGGAGGGGGGGGCGGCCAGTCCATGTTCACTGCTTGCAGCTTGGGGCCAGGGAGGCTGGCGACTAATCGATATGAAGTCATAAGGGGCTCCAAATGTCTGGCTCAGTTTGTCGTTTATTTCAGGCCAGTGGTTGCCCGTTGCCGGACGTTCCAGCTTCGAAGAGGCTGGTGCGCAACGGGCAGCATGCGTGACGCATGCGATTGTGCCGGAGACTGGTTCAGCGACTCGCCGAGTGGCGGCGCCGGGGAAGAGTATCTTGCTTCGGTCTGCTCAGTGTGGGGCCTGCAGGAGCAGGTAGCGAGCTTTGCTTTGTATATGTTGTTACGGCTGAATCACACCAATCGCATGGTGGCGCCCGCTTTCAGGGCGGCGGCAACACTCGCGGCAGAGGCACAAAAGCTCTCGTGATTGCATGCCGCGTGCGTATCGCCTATGGTTGAATCCAATACATCACCGGAAGGCTCCGCATGGATAAACTCAGGCTCGACAAATGGCTGTGGGCGGCACGCTTTTACAAGACGCGCAGCCTCGCGGCACAGGCTATCGTCGCCGGCCGAGTCAAGGTCAATGATCAGATCGTGGCCAAGCCCGCGCGCGAAGTCGCCTTGGGCGACCGTGTCCGGATACGCAAGCCGAATTACGACGCGGAGGTCGAAGTCCTGGGCTTGAGTGCCATGCGCGGGCCGGCGCCGCAAGCGGCGTTGCTTTTTCACGAAACGCTGTCCAGCATTGCGGCGCGCGAGCAATTGGCCGAACAGCGGCGCCTCGCGCCGGAACCGGCGCTGGACTACGGTACCGGCCGGCCCACCAAGCGCGACCGCCGCCTGATTGACGAACTGCGGGGGCGATGAGCGGGCTTGCGCGTCCGCGCCCGCCCCTACGGACAATGAACGACACAACGGTGTCCGTCGGCGCAGCAGCCCTTCGCCGCACCCTTCGGCGCAGCGGCCCGTCAGCGCAGCAGTTTGACCCGGTTGCGGCTTCGCTTGGCCCTGTAGAGCGCCCGGTCGGCGCGTGAGAAAAGCGTCTCGAAAGTCTGGTCGTCGGGCCGCAGCGTGGCAACGCCCAGGCTCGCCGTGACCCGGAGCTCGGGATGCTGGATGCTGACGACACGCTCCGCCATCCATTTCCGGATGCGTTCCGCGATCTCCGCGCCCGTATCGATATCGGTGCCGGGCAGGAGCACGGAGAATTCTTCGCCGCCCGTCCGGGCCAGCAGATCGTCGTCGCGGAGCGCCCGGCGACCGCATGCGGCAAGATCCTGCAGGACCGCATCGCCGACCGGATGGCCGTGGCGGTCGTTGACAGCCTTGAAGTGATCCAGGTCGATCGCGATGATGGTCAATGCCATATCGTAGCGGCGGGAATGTGCGAATTCGTATTCCGCGCGCTCGAGGAACGACCGCCGATTGGCGACGCCCGTCAGGCTGTCGGTGCGGGCTTCCCGGCGCAGGCGCTCGCGGAGGTTGCATAGTTCGGTGATGTCAGTGTTCACGCCGATCAGCGCGGGTGTTCCGTCCGCGCATTGCCAGGGAACCTTGACCACCCAATAGTGGCGCATCCTGCCGTCCGACCCGACGAACGACTCTTCGCCGACCTGCCGTTGGCGGGATTCGAAGACCTGCCGGTCCAGTATCCGGTGCGTTTCGACGGCCCTCAGCGGCATGACGTCAATGTCCAGCTTGCCGATGATGGACTCCACCGTCCGACCGAAGGTCTCGGCGACGCGCCGGTTGACGTAGCGCATTCGGCCCTTGGCGTCCTTGATGTAGACGTGAGCGTCGATGTTGTCGAGAATGGTGTCCAGCAGGGTCTTTTGCTCGCGGATCCGGTCCTGGAGCAGGCTCTCGGCCCCGGCTGCAGTCGGATCCGCCTCACCGGGGTCGGGATCCGGATTGTCGCTTCGCGGGGGTAGCGGTCGGGGCTCCGGCATGGGCTGTGCGCTTGTGGGTCAGGGGAGCGGCGTCGTGGGCCGCCGGTGTAGTGTAGAGGAATCAGAACTCGCCGAACATCCGGTCATGTTCGTACATGGGATCGGGCCCGGGATTGAAGTGCGTGACGTGGCTGCCATCGTGGCCGAAGTACACGTACATCAGCGAGTTCCAGACGTGATCCTGCCGGTAGCGGTAGCTCCACACGAGTTGCCGCACGCTGGGCAGCCCCACGGTGTCGATGATGGCGGGCGGCCCGAATTCGCAGCGGACCTGCTCGGGTGTCCAGGTGCCCTGGCGCAGGACCTCGAAATGCTCGTCAGTGAGAATCGGTACGACGGCCTGCACGCGCCCCTGGGTGTCGAGGTTGCCGCCCCAGGCGTATTGCCCGACCGGCTGCTGGGACCAGATGACCCGTTGCCGGCCGTTCCGGTCAGTGCATTGGAGGGTCGGCGCACCGAACTGAGTTTCGATCCGGGCGAGCGGCGTGTCGGGCGGTGTCTGGGCAATGTCGGCGCAGCCTGTCAGCATCAGGCAGGATAGGAGAAATACCAGTGTTCGTGTCATGATGCTAGGCCTCCCGGGGTTGACCCGCGCCCCCTCGATGTTCGCGAATTCCGCAGCGTCAAGAGGTTTGGAGTG
>DATNAI010000163.1:0-4446 GCA_035572875.1 Castellaniella sp.
TCGACGTACCAGACGTCAAGTTCGAATTTCTCTTCCCAGGTGAGCATGTTTCTCCCGTTTACCTGAGCCCACCCGGTCATTCCGGGGCGGACGTCGTGCCGCCGCGCCTGCTCCGGGCTGTACAGCGCAAGATACTCGACCAGCAGGGGGCGCGGACCGACCAGACTCATGTCGCCCTTGAGGACATTCCATAGTTCCGGCAATTCGTCCAGGCTGCTGGCTCGCAGGAAGCGTCCGAAGGGAGTCAGCCGTTCGGCGTCGGTTCCATCGGTGTCCCGCATGGTGCGGAACTTGACGAGTTCGAAGGTTCGTCCTTGCCAGCCAGGGCGGACTTGCCGGAAGAAAACCGGTGTGCCCAGTTCCCGGCGTACCCGCCATGCAATGATCGCCAGGACGGGCGACAGGATCAGCAGGGCGGCTGCGGATCCCGTGATGTCGATGACACGCTTGAGGCTCGGAATCATCGAGCCGGTTCTCCGATCCCCATCTGCTCCAGGAGGGTCGCGTTGACCTTGTGAACGTCGTATTTGTCCTCCGCAATTGCGCGAGACTGCGCGCCCATCCGGGCGGCCAGCGTCGGATCGTCGATGAAATGCTGCATGGCCTGCTCCAGCCCGTCGGCGGACTTGACCGGCACCAGATAACCGTTCTGTCCGTCGCGGACCGTTTCGCGGCAGCCGGGCGCATCACAGGTGATGATGGCGCGTCCCATGGCCATGGCTTCGAGCACCGTCCGCGGCGTGCCCTCGTGGTAGGACGGCAGCACGTAGACGCTGCAGCCTGCGATGGCGGGCCTTACATCGCCCAGCCTGCCCAGATAGTTCAGTGTGCCCGCTGCAAGCCATTGGTCCAGTTCGTCCTGCCGGATGGCATCCGGACTGTCATCGATCCAGCCCACCAGGTTAAAGACGATTTCCGGGTGGCGTGCGCGGATCCGGGCGGCCGCCTGTGCGTACTCCCGTACGCCTTTGTCGCCCAGCAGCCGCGCAATCAGCAGGAAACAGAGGCTTTCCGGCAATGGAGCCTGCTGATAATGACGGATATCGACGCCTGAGCCATTGATGACATACGAAGGCGTCCGTCCGCCCACGATGTGCGCCGTGCGGAAGACGGCCTGGTCGTCGGGATTCTGGAAAAAAACCTTGTTGGTAGTGCGCAGGGCCAGCGCGCAAAGCTTCCGGACGACGTTTCTAAGCAGCTTCATCCGCCGGTCCTGGCCGGCGCTGCGAAAGGCGTATCCGAGCCCGGTGATGAGCGTGAAACGAAGCGGCACGTGGGCCAGCCACGCCGCCAGCGAGCCGTAGATGACGGGTTTGATGGTATAGCCCAGGAACACGTCGGGACGTATGTCGCGCATCAAGCGCCAGAGGTTCAGGAGTGTGGCCAGATCGGCCTTCGGGTTGGTGCCGGTGCGGTGCAGTGTGATCTCGTGTGCGTCAACGCCGAGGGCCTCCAACTGCCGGCGGAGCGGGCTCGTCGCGGGCAGGTCGGGCGCCGCGACATGAACCTTGAAGCCGTCGGCTTGCAGTGCCGCAATGAGCGCGCCGCGAAAGGACATGATGGAGTCCGGGAAGCCCGCTACCATCAGGAATACCGGAGTCTTGCGCGCGCTCATCGGGTCTGCTCGGCCAGCCACGCCTGGAACATCAGCACGGGCCACAGCTGGTACTGCCGGTTGTATTGGCCGCTCAGGTGCTCCTCCCAGCGCTTGCGGATCGGCGCGGGATGGAAGTAGCCGCCGGCCTTCAAACTGTGTTCGGTCAGCAGCGACTCCGCCCAGTCCTTGAGCGGGCCGCGCAACCAGCTGTCGATCGGGATGCCGAATCCCATTTTGGGGCGTTCGACCAGCGCTTTGGGTACATGCCGGTAAAGCACCTGGCGCAACAGCCACTTGCCAGTCCCGTGGCGGATCTTCAGTTCGAGCGGCATGCGCCATGCGAGTTCCACCACCCGATGATCGAGCATGGGCACGCGCGTCTCCAGGCTGTTGGCCATGGCGGCGCGGTCCACCTTGGCGAGGACCTCTTCCGGCAGGAACGTTTGGGCATCCATGGCCATCATCCAGTGTTCGAAGCGGTCGGTGATTGGCCCCTCGCCTGCCCCCGTGAGCAACGTTTTCGGTTCAGTGGCGTCGCGAACCACGAGGGCGGGATCAGGCCAGTGACTGCAGAGCCTCAGGAAATAGGCCTTTTCCTCGCTCAGCGGGAGGACATTCGCAAGCTTCTGCGCCTTCGTGCCCGGGATGGCGATTCTCAGCGCGCCGGGCAACAGTGGCCTTGCCACTGTGAAGAGCCGGTCCCAGGTGGCGGGCGGCAGTGCGCGCAACAGTGCGGCCAGGGCGGTGCGCGCGTAGCGGGGGAGACGTTGCATCGCGCGCCAGACTTTCCGCGCCGTCAGATAGCGGTTGTAGCCGCCGAACAGCTCATCACCTCCGTCGCCACTGAGCACGACGGTGACGCTCTGGCGGGCCAGGTGGCTGATGAGGAAGATGGGAATCTGCGAATCGGCCGCTAGCGGCTCGGTGTAGATTCCCGGCAGTTTGGGAATGACGTCGAGCGCGTCGCGTGGCTGGATGCGCAATTCTGTGTGGTCGGTTCCCAGGTGGCAGGCCACTGCCCGCGCATGGCTGGCTTCGTCGTAGGTTCCATGATCCAGCCCCACTGTGAAGGTCTTGATGGGGCGCGCGCTCTGGCACTGCATGAGTGCAACCGTCGTGCTGCTGTCGATGCCGCCGCTCAGGAAAGCCCCCAGGGGGACATCCGACAGCATCTGGTCCCGGATGCTCGCGCTGAGTTGGTGTTCCAGTGCGTCGATCGCCTGCTCGTCCGAGCCTTCGAAAGGGTGCCGCAGTCCTTCAGCCACAGCCTCATTAAACGACCAGTAGGGTTCCGGGTCTGCCTGAGGGCGCGCGCCCTCGGGCAGGTGCAGCGTGAGCAAATGGCCCGCCGGCAGTTTGTGGATGCCCTCGTAGACGCTGTAGGGCGCTGGAATGTAGCTGTGGCGCAGCAGTAATGTCAACGCGTTGCGATTGATGCGGTTCTCGAACGCCGGGTGGACTTTCAGCGCCGCCAGCTCGGAGCCGAAGAGCAGCGTGTCGCGCTGCCAGCCCCAGTACAGCGGCTTTTCACCCAGCCGGTCGCGCGCGAGCGTCAGAACCTTGCTGCGCCGGTCCCAGACGGCCAGGGCGAACATGCCGACACAGGCGCGCAGGGTGGCCGCGATGCCCCAGGCGGCAAAACTCGCGAGCAGCGTCTCGGTGTCGGAGGTTCCGCGCCAGGCGGGCGCCTCGCCTTTTGATTCCAGGGTCTGCCGCAGCGCCCGGTGGTTGTAGATCTCGCCGTTGAAGACGATCACGTGGCGCCCGTTCTCGGAATGCATAGGCTGGTGACCTGCCGGCGACAGATCCAGCACGGACAAGCGGCGGTGTCCCAGCGTCAGCCCGCCATCGGTCCAGGTGCCGGAATCATCGGGACCCCGGTATGCGATAGCGTCCGCCATCCGCCGAACCAAGTCGACGGAGTTCGGCCCGCTGGGCCGTGGCTGATAGAAACCGGCGAAACCGCACATGATGACGATGACCTTCTAGTTAGGGTGCAGGCTGTCCCAGACGGTGTGATAGGCGGCCGCCATTTGTCCGAGACTGAAGCGGGCGGCAATTCGGCTCCGTCCATCCGCCTGGCGCCGTTGCCAACGGCTGGGCTCGCGGTGGCGTTCTTCCAGGGCCGACAGGATGGCGTTTGCCAGTGCCGGTGGGCAGCGTGCCGGCACGACCCAACCCAGGTCCCCGACGATGGCTGCCGCATCGCCCACGTCGGTGGTGACGCAGGGTGTTCCGCACGCCATGGCTTCGGCCAGAACGTTGGGGAAGGATTCCCCCGCGCTGGAGAGCACGTGCAGATCGATGGCATTCATGAGCGCGGGCACATCGTGCCGCGGACCCAGGAGCCGGACGTTTCCGTTGAGGCCCGTCCGAGCCAGAAGCGCGACCAGCGCAGTGTTGTCGGGGGTCATGTCGGGGCCCACCAGCAGGCAGATGAATGGGCATCGTCTCTGCTTCAGGGTGGCCAGCGCTGCCAGCAGGTTGGAATGGTCCTTCAGTGGATCGAAGCGTGCGATCATTCCGATCACCGGTTGCCGCCCATCGATCTGCAGGGCCTCGCGGGCCTTGATGCGGACGCCCGCGCTGAAGGGCAGCGCTTTCAGATCGAAGCCATTGGGGATGGTGACCATTTTTCGGGCGCAGAAGCCCGCCCGCCGGTGCAATTGAACGGCGTGCTCGGAGCAGCAGACAATACGTGCGGGAATGAATCGCGACATCAGGGCGCTCAGGCGTATCACGAACAGGGTCATCCTGCTGTTCTTGTCCCGGTCGAGGTTCGATTGCCGCACCCCCCACACGATGGCCCGGACTCCCATGAGCCGCGCCGCGACGCCGGCCATCAGGTT
>DATNAI010000164.1:0-24490 GCA_035572875.1 Castellaniella sp.
GCCGGGCTGAAGACGCGCCCGAGGGCCTGACCGTGGTGACGCCCGACGAGCTGCTCGCGCAGTTCGACGCGGTGGTGCTGGCGGGCGGCTGCGAGCACCCGCGTGATCTGCCGATCCCCGGGCGCGACCTGGGCGGTGTGCACTTCGCAATGGAGTTCCTGCGCCAGCAGAACAAGATCAACCACGGTGACCGTATCGACAAGCCCATCAACGCCAAGGGCAAGCACGTGATCGTCATTGGTGGCGGCGACACCGGTTCGGACTGCGTGGGCACCAGCAACCGCCAGGGCGCGGCCTCGGTGACGCAATTTGAACTGATGGTGCGGCCCCCCGAGCAGGAAGACAAGATGCTCACCTGGCCGTACTGGCCCATCAAGCTGCGCACCTCGAGCTCCCACGAGGAAGGCTGCCAGCGCGACTGGGCCGTGGGCACGCAGGCCTTCGAGGGCCAGGGCGGCAAGGTCGAGAAGCTGGTGGCGTCGCGCCTGCAATGGACCAAGGACCGCGCCACCGGCCAGTTGAAGATGAAGGAAATGAAGGACTCGCGCTTCGAGATGCAGGCCGACCTGGTGCTCCTGGCCATGGGGTTCGTATCGCCCGTGCGGGCCGTGCTGGATGCATTCGGCGTGGACGTCAACCCGCGCGGCAACGTGCTGGCCAACACCGACGACTACTGCAGCAGCCGCGAGAAAGTCTTCAGCGCCGGCGACATGCGCCGCGGGCAATCGCTGGTGGTCTGGGCCATCCGCGAAGGCCGGCAGTGCGCACGCTCGGTCGACGAATACCTGATGGGCAGTTCGCTGTTGCCGCGCTGAGCGCGGGCGCGGCGGGCTGCCCCGCCCCGCCGCGCTTCAAGAACTCAGAAATTCACCTTGTCGCGGCCCTTCAGCTGCAGGATCTCGCGCGCCTCGTCCGGCGTGGCGATGTCGATGTTCAGGGCCTCGAGGATCACCCGGATGCGGCTGACTTGCTGGGCGTTCGAGGCCGCGAGCTGGCCCGGTCCGATCCAGAGCGAGTCTTCCAGGCCCACCCGCACGTTGGAGCCCATGGCAGCGCCCATGGTGGCCAGCGGAATCTGGTTGCGCCCCGCGCCCAGGATGGACCACTGGTAATCGTTGCCGAACAGGCGGTCGGCCGTGCGCCGCATGTGCATCAGATCCTCTGGGTCGGGGCCTATGCCCCCCAGGATGCCGAAGACGGACTGGATGAACAGCGGTCCCTTGGCAATGCCTCGATCGAAGAAGTGCTTCAGGTTGTAGAGGTGGCTGATGTCGTAGCACTCGAACTCGAAGCGCGTGCCGTTCTCGGTGCCGCGGGTGAGGATCGTCTCGATGTCCTTGTAGGTGTTCTTGAAGATCAGGTCGCGGCTGTTTTCGAGATGGGCGCGTTCCCAGTCATACTGGAAATCCTTGAACCGCTGCAGCATCGGGAACAGGCCGAAATTCATGGATCCCATGTTGAGCGAGGCGACCTCCGGCTTGAACGTCATGGCCGGCCGCATGCGCTCTTCGACGGTCATGTGCGGGCTGCCGCCCGTGGTGATGTTGATCACGGCGTCGGTGCTCGCCTTGATCTTCGCGAGAAACGGCCGGAACAGCTCCGGATCCTGCGACGGGTGTCCATCCTTGGGATCGCGGGCGTGCAGGTGCAGGATGGCGGCGCCCGCCTTTGCGGCGGCAATGCCGGCCTCGGCGATCTCGTCGGCCGTGACCGGAAGATGCGGCGACATGCTGGGCGTATGAATGGCGCCCGTGACGGCACAAGTGATGATGGCTTTACGTTTGTGGGCCATGATGTTTCCTCTTTCAGGGTATCAGTGATGAAACGGCGCAGGCCTTTCGCGGGCCGGCGTCTGCAGGTAGGGCATACGGTGCTCAGCGGGCGGGCGGCGAGGCGGCGTCCGCGGCTTCGGCCTGCCGCTTGTAGCGCAGCAGCGACATGAGCCTTTGGTCACGCCACAAGCGGCGCCGCAGCAGCTCGGACTCGGGCAGCCGCTCGCGCCGCTGCCGCTCGACCTCGCGTACGGTATCGGCGGACCACCGCTCGCAGTCCCGCTGCGCCCGGGCGATCGAGGCGTACATGCCGCCGTAGCGGTCGCAATAGTCGGCCACGCCCTCGGGGGCATTCAGGTCGATGGTCTCGAAGGGGCCCATGAAGGCCCAGCGCAGCCCCAGGCCATCCTTCACCGTGACGTCCAGATCCTCCACCGTGATGGTGCCGTCCTGCACCAGGCGGAACGCCTCGCGCAGCAAGGCGCCCTGGAGGCGATTGAGGACGAAACCTTCCAGCTCCCGGCGCACGATCACCGGCTTCTGGCCGGCTTCGGACTGGATGCGGTGGGCCGCCTCCAGCGTCGTGGCATCCGTCCACGGCGCCCCGCACAGTTCGACCACCGGAACCAGGTAAGGCGGATTCACGGGATGCGCGACCAGGCACCGGCCGCGCCCGGGAAGGTCCTCGGTGAATACTGAGGCCGGAATGCTGGAGGTCGAGCTCGCGAGCACCGTATCGGCCGACGCCAGCGCGTCCATCCGGCGGAAGATCTCGCGCTTGAGGTCCGGTTTTTCAGGCAGGTTCTCCTGGACGTAGGACACGCCTTGCAGCGCTTCCTCGAGCGGGTTGCAGACACGCACCCGCCCGACCAGCCCCTCCGCGTCGGCCAGCAGTTCCTGCTGTTCGAGCAGCCGGGCCTGTCCCGCGATCAATTCCACCGCACGCACACGCGCCTGGGGATCGTTATCCCACAGCCTGACTCCGTACCCGGCGCGGGCGAAAACGATCGCCCAAGCCTGTCCGATAAGCCCGGTGCCAATGACAGCAACATCCATGTCCGCCTCCGGTCAGATCAGGGCCTGGGTCAGGCCGTCCACGGCCAGCGCCTGCCCGTTGACGCTGCCGGCCATGTCGCTTGCCGCGAACAGCACCATGTTGGCGATGTCGCGCGCCGAGACCATGCGCCCCATGGCCGACTGATCCTCGTAGGCGCGGGCGATCTCCTCGACGGGTGCACCCAGTGTCTTGGCCTTGGCGGCGATGACCGCGCGGATGCGCGGCCCCTCCACTGCCCCCGGAAGAATCGCATTGACCCGGATGCCGAATTTGCCCAGCTCGATGGCCAGCGTCTTGGTGAAGCCCACGACGGCCCATTTGGAGGCGGCATAGGCGGAACGGCCCGCAAAACCCAGGTGTCCGGCGGCCGATGACAGATTGATCATGGCGCCGGCCTTGGACTGCTTGAGCAGCGGCACCGCGAGCCGCGCGCACAGGAACTGCCCGGTGATGTTGACGGCCAGCGTCCGGTCCCAGTCGGTCTTGCTCAGCGTTTCCACGTAGCCGGTAGGCCCGGCCACGCCCGCGTTGTTCACCAGCACGTCGAGCCCGCCCAAGCGCGCGCGGACCTCCTCGAACAGCGCCGCGACGCTGGTTTCATCGGAGACGTCGGCGACCGTCGTGTGCAGGCCCGCGATCCCGGTGCGCGCCTGTGCCAGCGCCTGCTGATCCACATCGCACACCAGCACCGCCGCGCCAGCGGCCGAAAACACCTTCGCCATCTCCAGGCCCAGGCCGCTTGCCCCCGCCGTGACCAGAACCTTCCGACCCTTCATACCGTATTCTTCAAACATGCTTTCCTCGATTTGATTGCACTGCAAACCGCTGCCGTCAGACACCCAGCAGCTTCACCTGAAGTTCCTTGTTCTGCTGGAGATCGGCCGCGGCGCCCTCGTAAGCCACGTGGCCGTTCACCATGATGTAGGCCCGGTCCACCATCTGCAGGGCCAGATCGATGCGCTGCTCCACCAGGAGAATGCTGGTGTGCTTGCGGAGCTCGACCACCGCCTCCAGCACCTCACTGACGATCGCAGGGGCGAGGCCCTCGAAGGGTTCATCGAGCAGGATGAGCCTCGCGGGCGCCATCAGGGCACGCGCAATCGCCAGCATCTGCTGCTCCCCGCCGCTGAGATTGCCGCCCAGGGAGGTCTGAAGGGTACCGAGCTTCGGGAACAGCTCGAACACGTCCTTCACCTCCCGCCCGCCCGGCCGGCGCGCGATCAGCAGATTGTCCAGGATGGTAAGGTTGGGAAAAACACGCCGCCCCTGCGGGACGATGACCAGCCCCAGGCGGTTGATCTGATGGGTCGGCATCCGGGTGATGTCGGCCCCGGCGAATTGCAGATGGCCGCTACGGGCCGCCAGCAGACCCATGATGGTGTAGAGCGTGGTGGTCTTGCCCACGCCATTTCGGCCCAGCAGCGCGATCGCCTCGCCCTCGCGGACCTCGAGCGAGAGGCCGTCCAGCACGCTGCTGCCATCGTAGCCCGACACCACGTCCTTGAGCGCCAGGATAGGCCGGTCCGATGCGCCGGCCGGCTTCCCTGCAAGGGAAGGCGCAATGGTCCGGGACTCGGCATGCTCGCCCAGATAGGCCTTGACGACCTCGGGGTCGCTCACCACGGCCCGAGGATCCCCGTCGGCGATCAGGCGCCCCTGATGCAGCACCGTGATGCGGTCCGAGAGCGCCAGCACGCGGTCGATGTCATGCTCGATGAGCAGGATCGTGTAGTGCCCGGCCAGTCGGCGGATCAGCGTCCCGATGCGTTCCCGGTCCGCATCGGCCAACCCTGCCAGCGGCTCGTCCAGCAGCAGCAGTTCGGCGCTCGTCGCCATCGTGACGGCGATGTCCAGCAGGCGCTGCTCGCCGTGCGGCAGATTGCTGGTGATTTCACCCGCCTTGCCCGCCAGACCCACGGCCTTGAGCAGTCCCCAGGCCCGTTCCAGCGGCTCGGACAGGTCATAGGCATCCCGCCACAGCGAAGCCCTGTGTGCGGAGCTGGCCTGCGCCGCCACGCGCACGGCTTCCAGGGCCGTCAGGTTGGCCGGCAGGCTGACCACCTGAAACGAGCGCGACATCCCCAGCCGGGTCCGCTCGTGGACCTGCAGCGCGCCGATGTCGCGGCCCTTGAAGGCGATGTTCCCCTGGTCGTGGGGAATGAGACCGGTCAGCATGTTGAAGAGCGTGGTCTTGCCCGCGCCATTCGGTCCGATGAGGCTGTGCACGGTCCCGGCGGTGATCTTGAGACTGATGTCGTCGGCGGTCACCACATGCCCGAACCGCTTGCTCAGGTGGCTGACTTCGAGAATGGTCCGATGCTCGACCGACCGCTGGACCGCGAACGGATCGGGCAGCGCCGGCGGCATGTCAGGCAGCGGCGTACGCGTCAGGCTCCATCGGCCGTGGCCTCGCAGCCGCGCGTAGACTCCGCTCAGGCCTTCGGGCGACAGCAGCACGACTGCGATGATCAGCGCACCGAAGATGAGCCACCAGTGTTCCGTGAAGGCGCTGAGCTGGTCGCTGAGGTTGATGTAGATGATCGCGCCCCACAGCGGCCCCAGGAAGTGGTGGATGCCCCCCAGCAGGGTCATCATGATGGGGTCGCCGGCGTGCTGCCAGTTCAGGTTGTCGGCGTACGCCCCGTGGATGAGCATCGACAGCATGCTGCCGCCCAGGCCGATGAAGGCCGCGTGCAGCACCATGGCGCTGAGCTTGTAGCCCCAGGGGTCGTAGCCCAGGTATTGCACGCGCTTTTCATTGTCGCGGATGGCCTGCAGCACCCGGCCGAACGGTGAATGCACGATACGGTTCAAGAGCCAGGCGCAGATCACCACGATGACGGCACAGAACAGGTAATACCACCAGCCGTTCTGCAACCCCGGGCGCAGCACGCCCTGCAAGCCGTTTTCCCCGCCGGTGAAACTCGTCCAGCGGAAGCAGATTTCATAGAAAAGCTGGGTGAAGGCCAGCGTCAGCAGGGCGAAATACAGGCCCCTGCGGCGCAGGGCCAGCCCGCCCACCAGCAGCCCCAGCAGCGCGGCGAATACGGTGCCGACGATGAGCGACAGCACCACGTTCTGCGACACGTGCAGCGCGAACAGCGCGCTCGCGTAGCTCGCCATGCCGAAGAAGATCGACGAGCCGAAGGAGACCATGCCGGTATAGCCCAGCAGCAGGTTGTAGGCGATCCCGTAGAGCGTGTAGATCACCACCTGGGTGGCCAGGCTCACGGTGGAACCCGCCGCCGTCATCGCCAGGGGCAGGAGGATGAAAACGATGGCCAGCACCACGACCGGGTGGGAGAGTCCGCGCGGCAGCCTTTTCATTCGAAACGCTCCCAGCGTTCGCCAAACAGCCCGCGAGGAAACAGCAAAAGGACAATGATCATCAGCACATACATGACGGACGTGGAGGCCACCGGCCAGAACTGGATGGTGAACGCCACGGCGATGCCCACCATCAGGCCGGCCACCACCGCGCCTCGCAGGCTCCCCAGGCCGCCGATCACGACCACCACGAAAGCCGGCATGATGGCCTGTTCGGCCATGGACGGCACCACGCTCCACAGGGGCGCGGCCAGCACTCCGGCGGCGCCCGCCAGCAGGCAGCCCAGCGCGAAAATGAACATGAAGACCCGTTTCAGGTTGATGCCCAGCATGCTCACCATCTCCGGGTCGCGCGAACCGGCCCGCACGATGCGGCCATAGGGCGTCTTTTCCAGAAAGAGCCAGGTCGCCACCAGGATCAGGATGGTCGCCACCAGGACGGCGAGCCGGTACTGGGTCACGAGCACGGGACCGAACGTCAGGAACCCCGACAGGAAATCCGGCGTGTCGAAAGGGTGACCCATGGCACCCCAGAGCGTGCGGATGAGCTCCTGGATGAAAAGGGCAAGCCCGAACGTGAGCAGCAGACTGAGCAGCGGCTCCTTGTCATAGAGCGGCCGCAGCAGCGTGCGCTCCACGATCAGGCTGATCGCGCCGACGAGCAGGGGCGCCACCACCAGTGCCCCGCCAAAGCCCAGGACGGGCCTCAGGCTCAAGGCGAGGTAGGCGCCCAGCGCAAAGAATGCGCCATGGGCAAAATTGACCAGACCCAGCATCCCGAAGATGATGGACATGCCCACCGCAATGAGCACGTAAAGGAACCCGAGAACCAGCCCATTCATGAGCTGTGACGCAAGCAGCGTAGCGTTCATCGACAAATACCTCTGTGGCGGGCGGACGCCTGGGCCGTGCGCGTCACGGCCCAGGCGCGCCCAAGGGCCCGATTACAGTGCCGGCATCTTGCACAGGGACTCTTTTTGGGAGCCGTAAAGCGCGTCCATGGTCTGGCCCTTCGCCGGGACTTCTTCCAGGATGTCGAAGTAGTCGTACTTGTCGGTGATCTTGGATTTGACCTGCGCGATCAGCGTGGGCTGGATGAGCTGGTGATCCCAGGGCCTGAAGTACATGGCGTCCTTCTTGAAGCCGTCGAATTTGTGGCCTTCGAGGAATTCAACCAGCTTGCGGGCGTCAGTGGAGCCCGTCTCGCGGATCGCCGTGATGATGGCCGTGGCGCCGAACCAGTCCTGCCAGGCCTCGGATTCCGGGGCCGACTTGAACTTCGCCTGGTACTCCTTGGCGAAGTTATGGCTCGCCTCGGTATTCTGCGCGCCCGTGCAATTCCAGATCTTCGGATAGATGCCGGTCGCTGCCTCGGGCCCCGCCGACCACAGGTCGGTGTCATTGCAGACCAGTGAAGAGACCGGGATCTTGCCGGTCAACCCCATCTGCTTGAACTGCTTGAGGAAATTGGTCAGGTCGCTGCCGCCCAGGCCCACGAAGATGGCATCCGGCTTCGCAGCGACGATTTTCAGGATGAACGAGCTGTAGTCCGTGGTCCCCAGCGGCGTCTGGTCGGCGCCGGCGATCTTGCCGCCGTCCGCCTGCAGCAGGGCGCTCATCTGCTTGAAGCCGTCGATCCCCCAGGCGTAGGAGGCGTAGAGGAAATACCAGTTCTTGCCATTCTTGGAGAACGCCGGGTAGATGCTGCGCACGGTTTCGTAATTGGGCAGGTCCACGCGGAACGTGTAGCGGCCGCACTTTTCGCCCGTGATCTCGGTGGCATTCGGACCCGTCGCCATCAGCAGCGTCTTTTCGCGTTCGGCCACCGGCATGATGGCCAGGATGTCGCCGCTGGAGATGCCGCCCTGCACGGCGACGACTTTTTCCTGCTGGATGAGGCGCAGCATGTTCTGCTGCGTGGTCTGCGGCCCATTCTCGTCCAGCCAGACCAGCTGGATCGGCCGGCCCAGCACCTCGCTTTTGGCGTCGGACACGGCGATCGTCGCGCCGTTGTAGCCCTGTTCGCCCTGCACCGCGTAAGTGCCGGATTTCGACAGCAGGACGCCGATCTTGATGGGCTCGGCAGCCAGTGCGTACCGCGCGAATGGCACAGCGCCCGCCACTCCCGTCACCAGACCCGCGGCGCCCGCCTTGAACAAGCCGCGCCGGCTGATGCCTTTGCGGCCGGGTGTCACTTCTTTGCCTGACATAGTCTTCTCCTGTGGATTTCGACGCATCGCGCCACGCCGTTCGAAACGTGGCAAGGATTGGTCAGTTGCCTGTCCGCTCGCACCCCGGATGTATTAACTACGCGCCTTGTCCGCCCCCGCAACAGGCTGCAAGAGAAACGTTCTCTTGCTGCGAACCGGTCTATCTTATTCATCTGTGATCACAGATTACAATAGGGTTTCCCCTTGCATTTACAATCCGATTCCAGGAATGCACGGCCCAGGCCGCATGCGCACCGCGAAACGCCGTGTGTCTGCACGGATCCCGACGAACCAAGGAAATCGTGCCGGCGGCACAGGTATTGCCGGGAAATCCGCTCACGTTGCGTTCGGCTGCGGATGCGCTGGGCGTGAGCATGAAGCCGGCGCGCCAGCCTCGTCTATCGGTCTGGTGGCCGATCATGCGCTGGGGGTCGCACCCGCCAATGGGGGCGCGTTCCTGTCCCACCGGCGTGACATCTCCGGGGGATCAGAAGATCTGGCTTGAGGTGGGGGGCCTTGCGGGGATACGGCGGCGCTAACCGAAGCGCCTGTGCCGGGTCCGCAACCGGGCTGCAGACGGGGTCAGCGTGCGCCCTGCTGGTTCAGCGCCTTGATGAGGCCGTCGATGCCGCTACGGCCGATTTCCTGGGTGAACTGGTTGCGATAGTTCTGGATGAGCCAGATGCCCTCGACGTTCAGATCGTAGACGCGCCAGCTGCCGTCGGTTTTCTCCAGCCGGTAATCGACGCCAATGGGGGCGCCATTCGGCTGCGACACAGTCGTGCGCACCACGGCGTCATCGGGCTTGTCGCCCGCCCGGAACGGCAGCATCGTGATCTTGGTGTCCGGCGTAACCCGCGTGAAGGCGCCACTGTAGGTCCGGATCAGGGTGCCGGTGAACGCCTTGACCAGCTCGGCCTGCTGTTCGGGCGAAGCCTGGCGCCAATAGCGCCCCGCCGCCAGGCGCGTCGTCTTGTTCATGTCCACATAGGGCAAAGCGTACTTGCGCACGAGGGTCGTGATGTGCCCGGTGTCGCCCTGCAGGGCCTGAGGGTCGGCCTTCACCGCGTCCAGCATGTTGTTGGCAACCGCCGTGAGGAAGACGTCCGGTGCCGCCTTGGGGTCCACGGCGCGTTCGGCCGCCTGTGCGGAACCGGCAGCCGCTGCCCCGAGCGCGAGGCCCAGCAGCCCCGTGCGGGCCAGGCGGTACAAGGACGGCAGATAGCGAGACAAGATCATCGAAAGCTCCGGCGCCCCGCCGGCGCAGCGGGGCTCATCCATGCTGCGTCAATGCAGCGGTTGACTGTCCGGGTCATCATAGACCGGAAGATTCTGGTCCTGTGCAACCGGCTGTTGCTTCGGCTGCTCCGCGCCGGCGGTGCCGCCGTGCTCCCTGCGGTTGAGGCTGTCCAGCAGGGCCTTGCGGCGCTGCAGATAGGCGTCGCGGATGAAGCTGTACTTGTCCAGCGCGATCTGGTCCACGAGGCGGTCCGCCTGGAGCAGACCGGCACGCGTGTCCACGATGTACAGGCCGACGATGGAGTTGCGGACCGGCACGTTGTCGATGGCAAAGATTGCCGCAGTGGGCGAGATGGGCGAGGCCAGGCTCACGGCCGTACCGGCCGCGTCGCGCACCGTGCTGGGGCCCAGGAAGGGCAGGACGAAGTAGGGGCCCGCGCCAAAACCCCAGACGCCCAGGGTCATGCCGAAGTCGTTGGGAATCTTGCGCGCGCCGTTCATGGAGGCGACGTCGATGCAACCGCCCAGACCCATCGTGCTGTTGAACAGCACGCGGCCCAGCGTATCCACGAAGTCGCGCCCCTGGCCCTGGAGCAGGCTGTTGATGCCCGACCACACGTCGCCCAGGTTCCCGAAAATGTTATGGATGCAGGTACGCACGGGCCGGGGCGTGACCTTTTCGTAGCCCGTGGCAATCGGCTTGAGGAACGCACGGTCCACCGTGTCGTTGAAGGCGTACATGCCCCGGTTGTAGGATTCCCAGGGGTCATTGGGCGCCGGGTTCCGCACGTGGGCGCAGCCCGCCAACAGCGCGGCCGTCGCCAGCCCCAGGCACAGCCGGGTCAGCGGGCGCCGGGCGCCCGCTGGTTCAGGAGAAAGAGAGGGGGCGGGATTCATGATGCGTGCAATTCAAGGAGGATTGTCGCGTATTGTAACGGTTTCGCGCCCGATGCCGGTGACGTCTGGCCCTGGCCGGCTCGGCATGCGTGCTACTGGGCATGGGGGGCCGCGGGGGCGGCAGCGCCCGGTTGAACAACGGCGGCAGCCGGAGCGCCCTGGCCGGGCGGCTTCCCAGCGGCGGATGCGGCGGGCGCTGCGGGAGTCGATGCCGGGCTGCCCGGCGCGGAGCCCTGCTTCTCGGCCGAGTTGTACAGGAACTTGCTGATCAGGTCTTCGAGCACGACGGCCGACTGGGTGAACTGGATCTCGCCTCCGTCCTTCAGGGACTTGTCGTCGCCTCCCGGCGTCAGCCCTATGTACTGTTCGCCCAGCAGACCGGAGGTCAGGATGGAGGCCGAGGTGTCGTCGGGAAACTGATATTGCCGTTCCAGATCCATGTCGACGGTCGCCTGGAAGCGCTTGTTGTCAAAGCCGATGGCGGCCACGCGTCCGACGACGACGCCGCTGCTCTTGATGGGCGCGCGCACTTTCAGCCCGCCCACGTTGTCGAAGTGAGCCGCGACGCGATAGGTCGGCGCAAAGGAGAACGAGCTCATGTTGCCCGCTCGCAGCGCCAGGAACACCAGCGCAATCAGCCCCAGCAGGATGAACAGGCCTACCCAGAAATCGGTTCTTTCGCGTGTCATGGAGTCGTTCCGTCAATCGCTATCGTTTGCAGACAAATTTCACCCGTGGTCCGTTGTCGCGCGTCAGTTGGCGAACATCAGCGCCGTGAGCAGGAAGTCCAGCCCCAGTACCGCCAGCGCGCCATTGACCACCGTGCGCGTGGTCGCGCGGGAGACGCCCTCTGGCGTCGGCTGCGCGGTCCATCCCTGGTAGAGCGCGATCAAGGTCACCACGACGCCAAAGACGACGCTCTTGATGACGCCGTTCAGCACGTCCTTGATCACGTCCACGCCCCCTTGCATCTGCGACCAGAAGGCTCCCGGGTCGATGCCGATCAGCATCACGCCCACGAACCAGCCGCCGATGATGCCCACCATGGAAAACACGGCGGCCAAAACGGGCATGGCGATCACCCCGCCCCAGAAGCGCGGCGCCAGCACGCGCCGGACGGGGTCCACGGCCATCACTTCCATGGCCGAGATCTGTTCACCCGCCTTCATCAGGCCGATTTCCGCCGTGAGCGAGGTGCCCGCCCGCCCGGCAAAGAGCAGCGCCGTGACCACCGGCCCCAGCTCGCGGGTGAGAGACAACGCGACCAGCAAGCCGAGCGCTTCTTCGGAGCCGTAGCGGTTCAGCGTGTAATAGCCCTGGAGCCCCAGCACGAAGCCCACGAACAGGCCCGAGACGCCGATGATGAGCAGTGAATGGTTGCCGATGAAATGCACCTGCTGGGCGGTCAGGCGGGGGCGCCGCCACAGCACGCTGCTGCGCGCCACGATGGCGCCAAACAACCGGGCGAACGCGCCCAGGCCGGTGATCATGGCCACGAAGCCTCGTCCCAGGCCGGCGATGGATGGAGTCAGATTCATGCGCTGATGGCCCCGCGGCGGCCCGCCAGCCAGCGCTCGAAGGCCGGCGTGAGCGGGTAGTGAAAGCCGATCGGACCGTCCGGCCGCCCCTGCAGGAACTGCTGCAGATAGTCGTCCTTGGATGCGGACAGGTCGTCCGGCGTGCCGTGCGCCAGCAGGCGGCCTTGGCCGATCAGATACACCTGGTCGGCGATCGGGAAGGATTCCGCCACGTCGTGGGTGATCAAAATGGACGCGCAGCCCAACTGGTCGGTCATGTTGCGGATGAGCTGCGCGGTGATTCCCAGCGAGATCGGGTCCAGGCCGGCAAACGGTTCGTCGTACAGGATGAGATTGGGCTCCAGCACGATCGCGCGGGCCAGCGCCACGCGCCGCGCCATGCCGCCGGAGATCTCGGAGATGCGCAGGTGCGCCGCGCGGCGAAGACCCACCGCCTGCAGTTTGTCGAGCACCCGCTCCAGAATCTGGGCCTCGGAAATGCGCGTGTGTTCGCGCAACGGGAAGGCCACGTTCTCGAAGACGTCCAGGTCCGTGAACAGCGCCCCGCCCTGGAACAGCACCCCCATGCGCTGGCGGGCCTTCCGCAGCGCTTCGCCATGCAGCGTCGCGATGTCCTCGCCAAAGACCCGCACAGTGCCCGACCGCGCCAGCAATTGCCCGGTCGTCGCTCTCAGCAAGGTGGTCTTGCCCGACCCCGAGCCCCCCATCATGGCCACGACCTGGCCCGGCAAGACTTGGAGGTCGATGCCGCTCAGGACGGTGAAGTCGCCGTAGCCCAGCGAAACACCGTCAAAAGTCACAATGGGAGTGGAAGGAGGCGTCATGGGATCATGGAATCAGTCATCAGGGATTGTACCGGCGGTCATGCAAGCACGCTTACACAAGTGTGACAACGTTGCACGCGCTCATCGGAGCGCGTCAGGGTCCATCCCCCAGGCGGCTGCGTCCGCCGCCGCCCTGCGCCGGCTTCGGCACCGGCCCCCATGTACCGCTTATAATGCTCAATTGGGCTCATTTTTCGGGGCCCTCTCTTTGCTCATGCCTGCTCTTGACCTGCAACACGTCTCCAAGACTTATGCGCCCGCGCGCCAACGGCTGCGCGACCGCGTGCTCGGCCGTCCCGTGGCCCCCGGCTTCCAGGCATTGCACGAAGTCAACCTGACGGTAGAGCACGGCGAATTCTTCGGCCTGCTGGGACCCAATGGCGCAGGCAAGACCACCATGATCTCCATCCTGGCCGGGCTGGCGCGCGCGAGCCAGGGCCGCGCCGAGGTCTGCGGCTACGACGTGGTGACCGACTTCAGGCGCGCCCGGCAGTCGCTGGGCGTCGTCCCGCAGGAGATCGTCTACGATCCCTTCTTCACCGTGCGCGAGACGCTGCGCCTGCAGTCGGGCTACTTCGGGCTGCGCAACAACGACGACTGGATCGACGAGGTTCTGGAGAACCTGGGACTGCTGGACAAGGCCGACACCAACATGCGGGCCCTGTCGGGCGGCATGAAGCGGCGCGTGCTGGTCGCCCAGGCGCTGGTGCACCGCCCGCCGGTCATCATTCTCGACGAACCGACCGCCGGCGTGGACGTGGACCTGCGCCGCGCGCTGTGGGACTTCATCACGCGGCTGAACCAGGCGGGGCACACCATCCTGCTCACCACGCACTACCTGGAAGAAGCCGAGGCGCTGTGCGGGCGTGTGGCCATGCTGAAAGCCGGCCACGTCGTGGCGCTGGACACCACCCAGGCGATCATGGCGCGCTTCGGCGGCGGCGATCTGGAGGAGGCTTTCGTGCACATCATGCACGATGACACCCTCCACGACGTCACGCTTCCCGAAGTCGCCCAGACTCCCGCCCTGGAGGTGGACCCATGATCCGGCCAACTTCGCAGGCGCGTCCGGAGATGGGCTCCGGCTTTCCCACCCTGCTGCACAAGGAGCTGATGCGCTTCTGGAAGGTCGCCACGCAGACGATCGCAGCGCCCGTGGTGACCGCCCTGCTGTACCTGCTCATCTTCTCGCACGTGCTCGAAGATCGCGTCCAGGTCTACGGCGCCATTTCATACACGGCTTTCCTGATTCCGGGGCTGATGATGATGAGCATGCTGCAGAACAGCTTCGCCAATCCCTCATCGTCGCTGATCCAGAGCCGCATCACGGGCAATCTGATCTTCGTGCTGCTGCCGCCGTTTTCCCACCGCCAGATCTTTGCCGCCTACCTGGTGGCTTCGGTCGCGCGTGGGCTCATGGTGGGCGCCTGTATCTGGGCAGTGGCCCTGTTCTTCGTATGGATGCCGGTGCACGAACCGCTGTGGCTGCTGACCTTCGCCGTGCTGTCGTGCTGGATCCTGGGCACACTGGGCCTGATCGCGGGCCTGTGGTCGGAAAAATTCGACCAGCTCGCGGCCTTTCAAAATTTTCTCATCGTGCCGGCCACATTCCTGTCCGGCGTGTTCTACTCGATCTATAGTCTGCCGCCTTTCTGGCAAGCCGTCTCGCGCTGGAACCCGGTGTTTTATATGATCGACGGCTTCCGCTATGGGTTCTTTGCCCTGTCGGACGTCTCTCCCTGGCGCGGCGTGGTCATCGTGCTCGCCGTTGCCGTCGCCCTGAGCCTGTTTGCCCTGCGCCTGCTGGCCAGCGGCTACAAACTACGGAGCTGAAATCATGCAAACCACTCCCGAACACGTCCGTGAATACATCGCCGAGCACCTGGAGTGCGAACACCTGGAAGTCCGGGGCGACGGTGCCCACTTCGAGGCGCTGATCGTCAGCCGGGTGTTCGAAGGCAAACGCACCCTGGAGCGTCACCAGGTGGTCTACCAGGCGCTGGGCGAGCGCATGCGCGAGGAAATCCATGCGCTGTCCATGCGCACCCTGACGCCGGCCGAATACGCCGACCAGCCCAAGAATGGATAAGCTGCTCATCCAGGGCGGCCATCCACTGAAGGGCGAAGTCCGCATTTCAGGGGCCAAGAACGCGGCCCTGCCCATCCTGTGCGCGGCCCTGCTCACCGACGAACCGCTGGAACTGACCAACGTCCCGGCGCTGCGCGACATCGCCACCGCGCTGTCGCTGCTCTCGCGCATGGGCATGCGCGCCGAACGCCACGATGAGGAAAGCGTGACGCTGCGGGCCGACCGCATCCACAGCCAGGAGGCGCCCTACGAACTGGTGAAAACCATGCGCGCCTCCATCCTCGTGCTGGGGCCGCTGCTCACGCGGTTCGGCCATGCGCGCGTCAGCCTGCCCGGCGGTTGCGCCATCGGACAGAGGCCTGTGGATCAGCACATCAAGGGGCTCGCGGCCCTGGGTGCGGACATCCGCATCGAACACGGCTTCGTAGTCGCCCAGGCGCCCCGGCTGAAGGGCGCGAACATCGTGACCGACATGGTCACCGTGACGGGTACCGAGAACCTGCTCATGGCGGCTGCCCTGGCCGATGGCCGCACGGTACTGGAGAATGCGGCGTGTGAACCGGAAGTCGTGGATCTGGCCAACGTGCTGATCGCCATGGGCGCGCACATCGAAGGCCACGGTACTGACCGCATCGTGATCGAAGGCGTGGACCGCCTGCACGGTGCCGGGCACCGCGTCGTGCCCGATCGCATCGAGGCCGGTACCTTCCTGTGCGCCGTCGCGGCCGCCGGCGGCGACATCACGCTGCGCCAGGTGCGGCCCGACATCCTGGGCGCCGTGCTGGACAAGCTGCGCGACACCGGGCTGGAGATCACGACGGGCGAGGACTGGATCCGGGCCCGCATGGCGGGGCGGCCGCGGGCCACGGGGTTCCGCACCAGCGAATATCCCGGCTTTCCGACGGACATGCAGGCCCAGTTGATGGCGCTGAACGCGCTGGCCGAGGGCACGGCCGTGATCACCGAAAGCATCTTCGAGAACCGCTACATGCACGTCCAGGAGCTCTGCCGGATGGGTGCCGACATCGAGATCGACGGGCACACCGCAGTGGTCAAGGGCATCCCGGGGCTGCTGGGCGCCACGGTCATGGCCACCGACCTGCGGGCATCGGCGAGCCTGGTGATTGCGGGACTGGCGGCGCACGGCCAGACCACGGTGGAACGCATCTACCACCTGGATCGCGGCTACGAGCGCATGGAACGCAAGCTTCAGGCTTTGGGCGCCGATATCCAACGAATTCAATGATCCGGCGCCTGCGCCGCCCCTACGGCGTTGCAAATCCTCGCGATAGTTGTACTATCGCTGCGGTTCGCGCCTTGTCCGGGCGACGCATCCATCCGGATCTTTTCCATTTGGCAGGTAAAATCTGATGGCGACTGCACCGCTTACCCTCGCGCTCTCCAAGGGGCGCATTTTCGACGAGACCCTGCCGCTGCTGGCCGCGGCCGGTATCGGCGTGCCCGAAAACCCGGAATCGTCGCGCAAGCTCATCCTGCCGACCGACTCGGACGACCTGCGCATCATCATCGTGCGCGCCTCGGACGTGCCCACCTACGTGCAATATGGCGCGGCCGACTTCGGCATTGCCGGCAAGGACGTGCTCTATGAGCACGAGGCCCACCACCCGGGCGGGCTGTACCAGCCCATCGACCTCAACATCGCGCGCTGCCGGCTGTCCGTCGCCGCCCCGGAAGGTTTCGACTATGAAGGCGCCGTGCACCAGGGATCCCGACTGCGCATTGCCACCAAATACACACGCGCCGCCCGCGAGCACTTTGCCGCCAAGGGCGTGCACGTGGATCTGATCAAGCTGTACGGCTCCATGGAACTGGCTCCGCTGGTGGGTCTGGCCGACGCCATCGTGGACCTGATCTCGTCGGGTGGCACCATCCGCGCCAACCATCTGGTCGAAGTCGAGGAGATCCGCCCGATCTCATCGCGCCTCATTGTGAACCAGGCGGCGTTGAAAATGCAGGGCGCGCGCCTGCAACCCATCCTGGATGCCTTCGATCGGGCCTCGGCACAGATGGCGTAGACTTCGCGGGCACCGCGTCCGGGACCGCCTCGCGGCTGGCGCTGCCACCCTGCCGCAGCCGAGGAGAAATCCGGCTAACATAGGGGATCCGGGACATCACAGGCTCGCCGGCAACGATCGTGCGCCAGCCGTGTCCCCCTGACTTGAATTCACCATGCCTCTCATCAACCGCCTGGACGCCCGCGCCGCCGACTTCGACGCGGCCCTGGCCCGCCTGCTGGCCTACGACGCTTCCCAGGACGATGCCATCGAAACCACGGTGCGCGACATCCTGGAAGACGTTCGCACGCGCGGCGATGCCGCCGTGCTGGACTACACCCGGCGCTTCGATCACGTCGCGGCCGACACCGTGGCCGCGCTGGAAATTCCGCGCGCCGACCTGCGGGCGGCCCTCGACAATCTCCCTGCCGACCAGCGCGCCGCGCTGGAAGCCGCTGCCGATCGTGTGCGCCGCTACCACCAACATCAGGTCGCCCAGACCTGGACCTACACGGAACCCGACGGCACAGTGCTGGGTCAGCAGATCACGCCGCTGGATCGCGCCGGGCTGTACGTCCCGGGCGGCAAAGCCGCCTATCCTTCGTCGGTGCTGATGAACGCCATCCCGGCCAAGGTCGCGGGGGTGCCGGAACTCATCATGGTCACCCCCACGCCCGGCGGCACGCGCAATCCACTGGTGCTGGCGGCCGCGATGCTGGGCGGCGTAGACCGCGTCTTCGCAGTCGGCGGCGCCCAGGCGGTCGGCGCGCTGGCCTATGGCACGCGGACGCTGCCGGCCGTGGACAAGATCACCGGTCCCGGCAACGCCTACGTGGCCGCCGCCAAGCGCCGCGTCTTCGGCACGGTGGGCATCGACATGATTGCGGGTCCGTCGGAAATCCTGGTGCTGGCCGATGGCAGCACACCGGCCGAATGGCTGGCGATCGACCTGTTTTCCCAGGCCGAGCACGACGAGCTCGCCCAGGCGATCCTGCTGTGTCCGGATGCCGCCTATCTGGATGCGGTCGAGGCCGCCATGGCGGATGCGTTGCCGCGCCAGCCGCGGGTGGACATCCTGCGCGCCAGCCTGGCGCGCCGAGGCGCGCTCATCCACGTGCGCGACCTGGACCAGGCCTGCGAGATCGTCAATCGCATCGCCCCTGAACACCTGGAGCTGTCCGTACGCGATCCGCAGGCGCTGCTCCCCGCCATCCGCCACGCGGGAGCGATCTTCCTGGGCGCCTACAGTTCCGAACCGCTGGGCGACTACTGCGCCGGACCCAACCACGTATTGCCCACGGCGCGTACGGCGCGTTTCTCGTCGCCGCTGGGAGTGTACGATTTCCAGAAACGCAGCAGCCTCATCCAGGTGTCGCAGGCCGGCTCGCAGACGCTGGGCCGCATCGCCGATACCCTCGCCCGGGGCGAGGGCCTGTACGCCCACGCCCAAAGCGCCCGCCTGCGGCTGGCCGACTGACGAACCGACGGACGAAATCCTTCATGCGCACCGCCACTATCGAACGCAATACCCAGGAAACCCGCATCCGCGTGTCCCTTGACCTGGACGGGACCGGGCAACGCACGCTGGACACCGGCGTGCCGTTCCTGGACCACATGCTGGACCAGATCGCCCGCCACGGACTGTTCGATCTGGACATCCGCTGCCAGGGCGACACCCACATCGACGACCACCACAGTGTCGAAGACGTCGGCATCACGCTGGGCCAGGCTTTTGCCCGGGCCGCCGGCAACAAGGCCGGACTGCGCCGTTACGGCCATGCCTATGTGCCGCTGGACGAGGCCCTGTCGCGCGTGGTGGTGGACCTGTCCGGACGGCCGGGCCTGTTCTATCACGTGGACTACACCCGCGCGCGCATCGGCAGCTTCGACGTGGATCTGGCGCGGGAATTCTTCCAGGGTTTCGTCAACCACGCCCAGGCCACGGTGCACATCGACAATCTGCGCGGAGAAAACGCCCACCACCAGTGCGAGACGATCTTCAAGGCGTTTGGCCGCGCGCTGCGCATGGCCACGGAAATCGATCCGCGCGCGGGAGGAGCCATCCCATCGACAAAGGGCGCGCTCTAGGACGCCGCCCGGCTCATTCGATGTCGGCGCACCCGCTGACCCGACAGCACACTACCCACCGACCGAGGACCCCGCATCGTGACACGCATCGCCATCGTTGACTACGGCATGGGCAACTTCCACTCCGTGGCGCGGGCTTTGCAGGCCGCCGCCCCGGATCAGACCATCGTCGTGGCCCGCAGCCCGGTTGAAATCGCCTCGGCTGACCGTGTCGTCTTTCCCGGCCAGGGAGCCATGCCGGACTGCATGCGCACGCTCGAGTCGTCGGGCCTGTACGAAGCCGTGCTCGCCGCAGCCCGCGGCAAGCCGCTGCTGGGCGTCTGCGTGGGCGAACAGATGCTGTTCGAAGGCAGCGATGAGGGCGATACGCCGGGACTGGCACTGTTTGCCGGCAGGGTGCAACGATTCTCGGGTCCGGCTTTCCAGGCGCCCGCTGACGGCACCATGGCGCTCAAAGTGCCGCACATGGGCTGGAATGCGGTGCGGCAGACGCGCAACCACCCGCTCTGGCGGGGTGTGCCCCAGGATACGCCGTTCTACTTCGTCCACAGCTATTACGCCGTGCCCCAGGACGAAGCCGCGATCGCGGGTACCGCGCTCTACGGGCATGACTTCTGCTGCGCGATTGCCGCCGCCAATATTTTTGCCGTACAGTTTCATCCAGAGAAGAGCGCTGCACCGGGCCTGCAGATTTACCGCAACTTCGTGCACTGGCAACCTTGATGTCCTGACCGGACGATCACCGCTCGTCCGAACCACCACTTTCCCGCACTGAACTCGACGATCATGCTTCTGATCCCCGCCATCGACCTCAAAGACGGGCGCTGCGTGCGCCTGCGCCAGGGAGACCTGGACGACGCCACTGTTTTTTCCGAGGACCCCGCCGCCATGGCCACCCAATGGGTGGATCAGGGCGCCCGGCGCCTGCACCTGGTGGACCTGAACGGCGCCGTGGCGGGCAAACCACGCAACCGCGCCGCGATCGAAGCCATCGTGGCCGCCACGGACGAGGACATCCCCATCCAGATCGGCGGCGGCATCCGCGACCTCGACACGGTGGAATACTACCTGGACCATGGCCTGTCCTACGTGATCATCGGCACGGCGGCCGTGAAGGACCCCGGCTTCCTGAGCGACGCCTGCTCGGCCTTCCCGGGCCACATCATCGTGGGGCTCGACGCGCGCGACGGCAAGGTCGCCACCGACGGCTGGTCGAAGCTCACACGCCACGACGTGCTGGATCTGGCGCGCAAGTTCGAGGACTACGGCTGCGAATCCATCGTCTACACCGACATCGGACGCGACGGCATGCTGTCGGGCGTGAACGTCGAGGCCACGGTACGGCTGGCGCAGCACGTACGGGTGCCGGTGATCGCCTCCGGCGGCGTGGCTTCGCTGGACGATATCCGCGCACTGTGCGCGGTGCAGGGCGAGGGCATCGAAGGCGCGATCCTGGGCCGCAGTCTGTACGAGGGCACGCTGGACTTCGCCGCCGCCCAGGCGCTGGCCGACTCACTGGAAGACGCCGACGCCAAGTCCGGCGATGAACCGGAAGGCGGAACGGGGGACGGAACCACGAACGGCACCCGGCAGGAGCCCGCCGCATGACGGATGCGGCCCCGTCCGCAGCGTCCCGTTCGGGCCTGTGCTGCCGCATCATCCCCTGCCTGGACGTCAATGCCGGCCGGGTGGTGAAGGGCGTCAATTTCGTCAATCTGGCGGACGCCGGCGACCCGGTCGAGATCGCCCGCCGTTATGACGAGCAAGGCGCCGACGAACTGACCTTCCTGGACATCACCGCAACCTCGGACGGGCGGGGGCTGATCCTGCCCATCATCGAAGCCGTTGCCCGACAGGTGTTCATTCCGCTGACCGTGGGCGGGGGCGTGCGCCAAGTCTCCGATATCCAGCGCCTCCTGGACGCGGGAGCGGACAAGGTCTCCATCAACAGCGCGGCGGTGGCCCGTCCCGAACTGGTGGCCGAGGCCGCGAGCCACCACGGGTCGCAGTGCATCGTGGTGGCGCTGGACGCACGCCGGGTCTCGGCCGCCGGCGAGCCGCCGCGCTGGGAAATCTTCACCCACGGCGGGCGCAAGCCCACCGGGCTGGACGCGGTGCAATGGGCGCGGCGCATGACCGACGCCGGCGCGGGCGAGCTGCTGCTGACCAGCATGGACCGGGACGGCACCAAGTCCGGATTCGACCTGGAACTCACGCGCGCGGTGTCGGATGCCGTGCCTATCCCGGTCATCGCCTCGGGCGGCGTGGGCTCGCTGCAGCATCTTGCCGACGGGGTGACGAAGGGGCACGCCAGCGCCGTCCTGGCCGCCAGCATCTTCCACTTCGGCCAATATACCCTCGCCGAGGCCAAGGCCCATCTCGCCGCGCAAGGCATCCCCATGCGGCGCGCGCCCGAACCGGTTGCATCATGAGCGTCCCGACCACTTCATCGTCGCCCGACTGGCTGGCCGAGATCCGTTTCGACCCCCAGGGCCTCGTTCCCGCCATCGCCCAGGACGCCCATACGGGCAAAGTTCTGATGATGGCCTGGATGGACGCCGAAGCATTACGGGAAACCGTGCGCACCGGCCAGGCGGTCTATTTTTCACGGTCTCGCGGGCGCTTGTGGCGCAAGGGCGAGGAATCCGGCCATACGCAGACCGTCCACGAAATCCGGCTGGACTGTGATGGCGACGTGCTGCTGCTGTCCATCACCCAGACGGGGGGCATTGCCTGCCACACGGGGCGCGAGAGCTGCTTCTTCCGCCGCCTTGACGGCGCGCCGCCGGCCCCGGGCTGGACGGTGACGGATCCGGTCCTGAAGGACCCGCACGACATTTACGACCACCCGGGGCACACCGACAGAACGTCCTCTTGACTGACCGTCCCCTCATTTTCGACGCGCCGGAACGCCCCGCGGCCGGCCCCCTGACCCATGACTGCTTCTGATACTCCCTCCGACCTGCTCGCCCGCCTGGCGGACACCCTGGCCACGCGCCGCCCCGATCGCGGCGGCGATCCCGCCACATCGTACACGGCCCAGCTCTTGTCGCGGGGCCCGGATGCCTTCCTGAAAAAGGTCGGCGAGGAGGCCACCGAGCTCGTCATGGCCGCCAAGGACGGAATCCCCGACCGCATCATCGCGGAGACCGCCGACCTGTGGTTCCACTGCCTGGTCGCGCTTACTTATTTCAACTTGCGCCCAGAGGACGTGCTGGCCGAATTGGCCCGCCGCGAAGGGCTGTCCGGCCTGGAGGAAAAGGCGTCGCGCAAGCGCGTCTGAACGGCCCCCTCCCAGCAGCCACGCAAAATGTGGCAAGATACGAGTTTGACGGGTCGATGTCCGGCCCACCTTCCGAAGCCCATGAGCCACGATTGCCTGTTCTGTAAGATCGCCCGGCACGAGATCCCGGCCCGGATCGTGCACGAGGACGACGAATTCATCGCCTTCCACGACATCAATCCCGCCGCCCCCGTCCACTTGCTGCTGATTCCGAAACACCACGTGGCTTCGCTGGCCGATATCGGTCCGGAAGACAGCGAGTGGCTGGCGCGCATGATGCAGCTCGCGCCCAGACTGGCATTCAAGAACGGGGCTAACCCGCTGCCGGCCGGCGGCTTCCGTCTCGTGGCCAACGCGGGCACCGAAGGCGGCCAGGAAGTCGATCATTTGCATTTTCATATTCTGGGCGGCGCGCGCCCCTGGAACAAACGTGCGGCCCCGGCTGCTTAGGAGATCCCATGGGAAGTTTCAGCATTTGGCACTGGCTGATCGTGCTGGTCATCGTCGCGCTGATTTTCGGCACCAAGAAACTGCGCAACATCGGTGAGGATCTGGGGGGCGCCGTAAAGGGCTTCAAGAAAGGCATGAAGGACGCCCACGACGAGACGACGCCTGTCGCTCCGTCCGTGACCCAGAAGGTCGAGGACGACAACACGGTTGACGTCCAGGCCCGCGAAAAGACCGACGCCTAGGCCCCCGAACCGGAAGCTCCATGTTCAACATGAGTTTCAGCGAGATGATGGTGATCGGCGTCATCGCGCTCATCGTCATCGGCCCCGAACGCCTGCCCAAGGTTGCCCGCACGGTCGGGCATCTGCTGGGCCGAGCCCAGCGCTACGTGAATGAGGTCAAGACCGACATCCAGAAGGAAATGGACCTGAAGGACATCGGCGACATCAAGCACCAGATGGAGGATGCCGCGCGCTCGGTGCAATCATCGCTGACCGCCTCGGCCGAAGAATTCAAATCCGCCGTCGATGCACCGGCGCAAGCACTGAAGGGCGACCTGGAAGAAGCGCGCCAGGCGCTGAACGTCGGGTCGCCGACCGAACCGGCGAGCGCCTCTGATGCGGCGGCGCCACCGGTCGCGGCCCCCGCGGCGGCGCCGGCGCCGGCCCTTCCTGTTGCGGAGACGCCATCGGCATCCCAGCAACCGGGTCTGGTCGCGGCGGCTGAGCCCGCAGCGCCCGCCCAACCGGCGGCGCCCGCCGCACCGGCAACCTCGGGATCTTCCGCGGATTCCGCCGCCGCCGACACCAGCTCCGATCGCGCCCGCTCGCCTGCGGCGGCTGCAGACGCCCCGACATCCACCGAATCCAGCCACTGAATGCCGGCATGACAGACGCTTCCGAAGACACGCAGGACTCCTTCCTCTCCCACCTGATCGAACTGCGCTCCCGCCTGATGAAGGCGGTCCTGTCCGTGCTGGTGGTGGCGGTGATCCTGTTCATCTTTCCGGGATCGGACCGGATCTACGATCTGCTGGCGCGTCCCATGCTGGCGGCGCTTCCGCAAGGCTCTCACATGGTGGCCATCGGCATCACCACCACGTTCATCATTCCCCTGAAGGTCACCCTGCTGGTAGCCTTCGTGATCTCCCTGCCTTTCGTGCTCTACCAGGTCTGGGCGTTCGTCGCTCCAGGCTTGTATCGCAGCGAGCAGCGCCTGGCGCTGCCGCTCATCATCTCCAGCACGGTGCTGTTCCTGACCGGGATGGCTTTTTGCTACTTCATCGTGTTCCGGACAGTGTTCCGGTTCTTCGCCAACATCGCCCCATCGTCGATCGAGATGATGCCGGACATCGAGGCCTACGTGGACTTCGTCATGACGCTGTTCCTGGCGTTTGGCGTGGCGTTCGAGGTTCCCATCGCCGTGGTCCTGCTGGTCAAGACCGGCATGGTCACCGTGAAGAAGCTGCGGGAAGTGCGCGGCTACGTGATCGTGGGTGCATTCGTGCTCGCGGCCATCATCACGCCACCGGACGTCCTGAGCCAGACCATGCTGGCCGCGCCGCTGTGCCTGCTCTACGAGATCGGCATCCTGGCCGGCGCCGCCATCGAAAAGCGCAAGACGGCCGAAGCGCAGGACGAAGCCGACATCGCCCGCGACGTCACCACGACCGACAGCGCCGACCATACCGGCGATTGACCT
>DATNAI010000165.1:0-2246 GCA_035572875.1 Castellaniella sp.
GACCGATCCGAACAGGCGGCCATCCACGCCGGACTTCTGGCTGACGACCAGCGCGAACCCGTGAAGTTTTTCGGACAGGGCCTGGGCTGCGGCGAGTTTCTCGGCCTGGTGCTTTTCCAGCTCGGCGCGCCGGGCTTCGAATTCCTTCAGGGCCACGGCGGTCGCCCGGCGGGCGATTTTTTGCGGGATCAGGAAGTTGCGGGCGTAGCCATCGCGGACGCGGACCACGTCGCCCAGGCTCCCGAGATTGACGACTTTTTCAAGCAGAATGACTTGCATGACGGGCTCCGGGTCTTAATGGTGGTTGTCGGTGTACGGCAACAAGGCCAGGAAGCGGGCACGCTTGATGGCGGTATCGAGCTGGCGCTGATAGTGAGCCTTGGTACCGGTCAGGCGGGCGGGGATGATCTTGCCGTTTTCCTGGATGAAGTCGCGCAGCGTGTCCAGGTCCTTGTAGTCGATTTCCTCGACCTTGGCGACCGTAAAGCGGCAGAACTTGCGGCGCTTGAACAGCGGGTTTTGTTGCCCGAACTTGCGTTTGTCCTTGTTGTTGGACGACTTTTTGAAGAAAGCCATGATGTTTGCCTTTGTCTGTGTCCGGGCGATGCCCGGTGTATTCGTTTACTGTGCCTGTGCAATCTGTTGCAGGTGCAATACCAGCCGATCGGATCCCTGACGTTGCGGTGCCAGGAACCCCGTGGCCTCGATCCGGGTGCCGTTGTCGGCCTGAGCCAGCGACTGCGCCAGATCGCCCAGGGCGACGGCCTGCAGTTCCAGCGTGACCTTGCGCGGTGCGCCGGCTTCCTGAACCTGGGACTCGTGCTCCAGCGTGAGGTGCAGAACCGGGATGCCGGCCGGCGTATGCCGTAGCGGTTCGGTCCTGTTCATCCGCGCTGTGATCTCGACCCGATTCACGGATTGCATCGGCGCCTGATCAGGATTTCGCGGGTTCAGCGGCCGCCTTGCGGGCTTCTTCGCGTTCGACCGACTTCATCATGAAAGAAGGTTCGGTATGGGCCTTCTTTTGCTTGATGAACAAGGAACGCAGAATCGCGTCGTTGTAGCGGAAGGAATGTTCCAGCTCTTCGAGGGCGGCTTCGCCGCACTCGATGTTGAAGCACACGTAGTGAGCCTTGACGAGCTTCTGGATCGGGTAGGCAAGCTGGCGACGGCCCCAGTCTTCGACACGGTGGACGGTGCCGCCGTTCGAGGTGACCATGGTCTGGTAGCGCTCGATCATGGCGGGCACCTGCTCGCTCTGATCGGGGTGCACGATGAACACTACTTCGTAGTGGCGCATGAATGACTCCTTGTGGATATCTGCGGTGTTGACAGACAGCCCGTGGGATCCATGGTGTGTGGTGCACACCCATGACGGCGCAAACCAACGAGGTCACACCATCCCAATCGGGCAAGTAACCCGGCATTCTATCACGATGACCCACGTCTCGCCTACCGCGGCGCGCGCGGTGATGCCGGGACGCTGCTATCGACCTGGACTGGAGTCCGCTGTCGGTCCGTGGTCATCTGCAGCGCCAGACGCATGGCGGCACGCAGCGACGCCGGGTCCGCCACGCCCTGGCCGGCAATGTCGAAGGCGGTTCCGTGGTCTACGCTGGTGCGGACGAACGGCAGGCCTACCGTGACGTTCACCCCCTCGTCCAGCCCGAGGTATTTGACGGGGATCAGTCCCTGGTCGTGATACTGGGCGACCACGATGTCGAATTCTCCCCGGCGGGCGCGCATGAAGACCGTGTCTCCCGGCCAGGGGCCCGACACCCGCAGGCCCTGGGCGACGGCCTGTTCGATGGCGGGGCGGATGATGCGCGCTTCTTCTGTGCCGAAAGCGCCATTCTCGCCGGCATGGGGGTTCAGGCCCGCGACGGCGATGCGCGGCTGCGGGATGCCGGATTGGCGGCAGGCGTGTTGCGCCAAGCGAATGGCTGTCAGTTCCGCGGCAGTGCTGAGCGCCGCCGACACGTCGGCCAGCGCGATGTGAATGGTGACCAGCAGCACCCGGAGCTCGTCGTTGGCGAGCATCATGGCGTAGTCCCGCGTATGGGTTCGCGTCGCCAGAATCTCCGTGTGACCGGGGAAGTCCACCCCTGCGGCCCGCATCGCGGCCTTGTTCAGGGGAGCGGTCACGATGCCACGCAGCTGATGGGCCTGGGCATCGTCGATGGCATGGCACAGGTATTCATAGGCACCGCGTCCGGCAGCCGGGTCGACCCGGCCCGTCGGCAAGC
>DATNAI010000166.1:0-10977 GCA_035572875.1 Castellaniella sp.
CAAGGGGCTGATTGTAACGCTCCATCGGCGGGCGTTACATAGGCGCTCAGACGAAGGTGTCCACCAAGGCATCCGGATGTCGTGCGGGGTTGTGAGGGCGGGAGGACAGCGGCGCGATTCCCGCCGTGTTCGTGTCCAGGCTGAAGGATGTGCCGGAAGGGTTCTGCGAATTCGGCGACTGTTGCGCAAAGCCTTGCTGCCCGGATTGCTGATCGCTGACGTTGGCCTGGCCCAGAGACAGGCCCGCCTGGGCGAACTGCTGCGCCAGGCCGGGAAGGGCATTTTCGAGCGCTTGGCGGACGTGCAGGTGAGGTGAGACGAACGCCGCCTGGGTCATCGAGTCGCCGATCTGCAACGTGATATGGACGGGGCCCAGCTCAGGCGGGTTGACGTGCAACTGCACTGTGTGCGTGCCGTTGATCCCCGATTGCGCCAGCGTCACCATCTGGCGGCTGAGATCCTGGGCCCATTGGGGTGACGCCAGTGGGGTCGGGACGGCCAGCGTGATGACGGGCGTTGTCGCCGGCATCGCCGCCGCTGCGGGCGCCAGTCCGGCCGTCGCGAGAGGGGCTGCGAACATGGGCGCCTGGCTGTCATCGGCGGTCGTCGCCTGGTTCGGCTTGGGGACTTCAGTGAGCGCGGCCAGCAACCCGCTGGTGCGCGGGTTCTGGCTGGCGTCGGCCGGCTGGGCCGTTGCGGCCGATTGGGCTGCTGCTGTCGAATCACGGCGCCCGGCATCGTAGCCAGCATCGACGGGGGTGCCTTCCTGAACCGTGAGCGCGGCCGTCATCGCAGGCAGCGATTCAAGGGCTTGGCCCGGTGTCGCGACGGCCGGCTTCTGCGTCCGGGGGGATGGCGCCGCATCGGGCGGTATCTGCATTGCGGCGGCGACGTCCGATAGCAGGGTTACCGCAGCGGTTGTCGCGATCGGGGATGCGCCTTGTGCGGCTGTCGCCGCGGGTTCCGCCAGTGCGTCAGCGGGCTGACCCGCGGTCGGGGTGCCCGCCACTGCCGCTGCCTGCGGCAGGGCTTGCATGATGGGCAGCGCGGTGCTGTCGAGGATCAGGGCGAGCGTGGAATCGGGGTCCAGCGGGTCCTTGGTCTTTCCATCCCGGGGTTCCCCCGCAGGGACGCGGGATGCCGTCACGGCACCCTTTGCGGCCACCGGATGTCCCTGTTGGCGCGAAAGGACTGTGGAAAAGCTGCGGGTGCTGCCCGGTGCGCCGGCGTCGCTGGCGCGCGCCGAAGCCTCGGTCGGAGGGGGGCTGGAGCTGGTCGCAGGGAGCACGGGCATGTTCATGGCTTGAGCTGTTCAATGAGACTGCCGTCGCCGATACAGGCTGGCTGCGGCCTCGTCGCTGGCGCGTTGTTCGCGGCGCTGTTCATGGTATTGAGACTGGCGAATCTGACGGGCCTTCAGTGCCTCGTAGGAGTTCAGCCGCCGCTTTTCATCGTGCCACCGCTTGCGTCCGGCCTCGAGCCGCGTATCAATCTGCGCGATGATCCTATTTTGCTGGGAAATGGCCTCGTCCAATGTGGCGATAAACTGCCTAAAGTTGTGGTAATTCGAGGCGGTCACGCCACCCTCGGTCGTGGATTGCAGCCGCTGCGTGTAATCGGTGCGATAGCCGTCCAGCGTGGCCAGTTGGCCCTGCGCTTGCCGTCTTTCGTTGCCGAGCTCGGCCAGCGTGCGGCCGGCGGCATCCAGCTTGTCCTGTGCCAGGTTGATCAGGACGTCCAGTGGCGTTTCAGGCGCCATGGCCCGCTTCCTGGCCCAGTGCGCCGGTCAGCGCGGAAACCGCCCCCGGATAATCGACGCGCACGTCGATTCCCTGCTGCAGATACTGCTCGAGCCACGGGAAGCGTTCGATCGCCCGGTCGATTTCCGGGTCATTGCCCGCGGTGTATGCACCCACCGCGATCAGGTCGCGGTTGCGCTGGTAGCGAGACACCATGCGCTTGAACCGGTGCACGTCGTGGAACTGGCGTTCGGGCACGATGGCCGACATGACGCGCGAAATCGACGCTTCGATATCGATGGCCGGGTAATGTCCCGATTCAGCCAGGCTGCGCGAGAGCACGATATGGCCATCGAGGATGGCCCGGGCCGAGTCGGCAATGGGATCCTGCTGATCGTCGCCTTCGGTGAGCACAGTATAGAAGGCTGTAATCGAGCCGGCGGGCCGATCCCCTTGAGGAGCTCCGTTGCCCGCCCGTTCCACCAGGCCCGGCAGTTTGGCGAACACCGAAGGAGGGTAGCCCTTGGTGGCAGGCGGCTCGCCGATGGCCAGCGCGATTTCGCGCTGCGCCATGGCGTAGCGCGTGAGCGAATCCATGATGAGCAGGACGTGCTGCCCTCGGTCGCGAAAGTATTCGGCCAGCCGCGTAGCGTAGACGGCGCCCTGCAGCCGCAGCAAGGGCGATACGTCCGCGGGAGCGGCCACCACCACGGAGCGCGCCAGTCCGGTCGGGCCGAGGTTCAGTTCGATGAATTCCTTGACCTCCCGGCCACGCTCTCCGATCAGCCCGACCACGATGACGTCGGCCTGAGTGTAGCGGGCCATCATGCCGAGCAGCACGCTTTTGCCCACGCCCGAGCCGGCGAACAGTCCCATGCGCTGGCCGCGGCCAACTGTCAGGAGACCGTTGATCGCGCGTACGCCCACGTCCAGGACCGTGTCCACGGGCGCGCGCGTCAGCGGGTTGATGGGCAGGGACGTCAGCGGCGCCATTTCGAGGCCGATTGGCAGCGGCTTGCCGTCCAGCGGGCGGCCTGCTCCGTCCAGCACGCGGCCCAGCAGGGCCTGCCCCACCGGCAGGTGACGTGTCTGATCCGCGCCGAGCGGACGTGGCGATTCCCACGCACTGGTGGTCGGCAGCGGTACCGGGTCCAACCACAGCTTTTCCGCCGGCAGAACCCGCGCGCCCGGCTGCAGCCCCGTGATGTCGCTTTGCGGCATGAGAAACAGGGTGTGCGCCTGGAAGCCCACGACTTCGGCGTCGGCCCAGAGGTCACGTCCCGGTGAGACCTGCACCTTGCAGGCGGCGCCGACCGGGAGCTGCAGGCCCGTGGCTTCCAGCACCAGGCCGGTTGCGCGCACGACGCGACCCTGGCTGCGGGTGGCCTGGCGCGCACTGACTCGACTTTCGCAGGCGGCAAGCTGGGCCCTCCAGCGTGCGCCGGCCGACTCCAGCAGTTCGCCGGCGCCACTCATAGCGAACCAGGCGCTTGACCGAGCGCGGCAATCACCCGAAGCCAGCGGGTTTCCAGCGTGGCATCGATCGAGCCGTGGAGTGTCTCGGCAATGCAGCCACCGTGCGTGAGCTGTTCGTCCGCAACGAGCTGGTACTGGCTGACATCGGGATTCTGTCGCAGGAAGGCCTGTACGAGTTCCAGGTCATCCGGATGCAGGCGCAGGATGATGGCCGCGCCCTCGCGAGGGGACGATTGGAGCACGTCCTGGACCAGATCCAGGATCTGGTTGGGGTGGTCCCGCAGATGGCTGCGCAGCACCTGTTCCGCGATGCGCGTCGCCAGATGGATCAGAGCCTGACCGACCTCCTGTTCCAGGCCGTTGAGCGCAGCGCCGCATGCGTCGGCCAGTGCGTCCAGGCGTCCGGCCTGCTCGCGGGCCAGTGATGCCCCTTCGGCGTGCCCCTGTTTCATGCCGGCCTGAAACCCCGCGGCGCGGCCCTCGGCGCGGCCTTGTTCCATGCCTTCGGCATGGCCTGACTCCAGTCCCTGGGCGTGACCGGCGCGCTGCCCCTGTTCGAACCCTTCCTGGTAGCCGCGGGCGCGGCCCTGCTCGTGGGCCCGCGTCAGCGTTTCGGCCGCGCGCCGTTGCATTTCCGCCTTGCGCTGTTCGGCATCCCGGTCGCTTGCCCGCCGCATGGGGTTGGCGCGCAGGGCGTCCAGGGATTCCATCTCCCAGCGCTGCCAACGGGCACGCGTGGCGAGATCGGCGGAAGGTCCCGGCTTGTCAGACATATTCGTCGTTGCCCATGCTCAGATTGATCTGGCCGGCATCGGCGAGCTTGCGTGCGACCATGAGAATGGATTTTTGTTCAGTTTCCACGCGTGACATGCGCACCGGACCCTGGGCTTCCAGGTCGTCGCGCAGAATCTCCGCCGCGCGATTGGACATATTCTTGAAGAACTTGGCACACAGTTCTTCGCTGGCACCCTTCAGCGCGATGGTGAGCGATGCGGTGTCGATTTCCTTCAGGATGAGCTGGATGGCGGCGTCTTCCACGTCGACCAGATTGTCGAAGACGAACATCTCGTCCACGATGCGCTGGGCCAGGTCGGCGTCCAGTTCGCGCAGGCTGCTCACCACGGCTTCCTCTTCGGTCGAGTTCATGAAGTTCAGGATCTCGGCCGCCGTACGCACACCGCCCATCTTCGAGCGCTTCGCGCCCTGGCCGGAGAGCACCTCATTGAGCACCTCGGTCAGTTCGTGCAAGGCGGCAGGCTGGACGCCCCCGAAGGTGGCAATGCGCATCATCACGTCGTTGCGCAGGCGTTCGTTGAGCAGCGCCAGAATGGCAGAGGCGCGATCGCGTTCCAGGTGCACCAGGATGGTGGCGATGATCTGCGGGTGTTCGTCGGCGACGAGCTCCGCGACGTTGCTGGGCTCCAGCCAGTTCAGGGCGTCGATGCCCGACGCCGAGCCGTCGTCGCCGGCCTCCAGGATGTCCTCGATGAGGCCGGCGGCGCGATCCGTCCCCAATGCCTTGGTAAGCACGGACCGGATGTAGTCGTCGGACCCCAGTGTCACCGCCATGAATTGATCAGCCTCGCGGCGGAAGTCTTCAAGGACTTTGTCCACGTCCGCCCGCGCGACCTGCTTCAGGTTGGCCATGGCCAGCCCGATCTGCTGGACTTCGCGTGAAGACAGATACTTGAACACTTCGGCGGCCGCGTCTTCACCGATGGACATCATCAGGATGGCGCAGCGGGACAGGTCGGCTTCAGGATTTGGCATTCTTGGGGTCCATCCAGGATCTCAATACCATGGCGACCGCGCGCGGGTCGTTCTTGGCGAGATTGCGAGCAGTGTCCAGGTTGTCCTCGTAGCGGTTCATTTCCGAGGCGCGCATCTCGTCCTGGCGGCGTTGTTCGCGCATGTTCTCCAGGTGGGCCTCGTTTTTCACGCGCTCCACCTGGGCATTGGCGAATCCCTGGACGATGGGGCGAATGACCGAGCGCCACAGGAAGAACAGTACCACCAGGATGAGCAGGACCTTGAGGATCTGCAACGCGAGATTGCGGTAGGCGGGGTCTTCCCACGGCTTGACGGACGGTTCCTGGTCGGTGAATTCGTTGTTGACCACGCTGAGCGTATCGCCGCGGTCGGCAGAGTACCCCATGGCCTGCTTGACCAGGGCGTTGATGTTGGCCATTTCTTCGGGGGCCAGCGGCTCGGCCGTGCCGTCCTTGTCGCGATAGTTCACCACGACGGCCACGGAGAGCCGTTGCAGCGTTCCCATCTCGTGCTTGACGTGATCGATGGTGCGGTCCACCTCGTAGTTGACCGTTGCATCATTGCGGACCGACTTGGGTGTGGCCGATCGGTCGCCGGTTCCCAATGCCTGGGTGCCGCTGGGGGTGGCCGGAGGGGGAGCCGCGTTCTGGCCGTTCTGTCCCTGTGCGGGTTGTTGCGGATTAGGGGGGGTCACCTGAACCGGGGCCGTGGCGCTGGCGGGGGCCTGATTGGTCAATGCGCCCGGGACCCCCTGAGGCGGCAGCACGTCGCTCTGCACGGCGTCGCTGGTCTGCTTGCTCCGGACCGCCGCGGTGCCCGGCGTCTCATTGGGGCGGTAGGTCTCCGAAGTCTGTTCCCGCTGTGCGAAGTCCACTGTTGCGCTGACCTGTGCGCGGACGTTGCCCTGGCCCACGATGGGATTGAGCAGCGTCAGGATGCGTTGCGTGGTGCGTTGTTCGATGTCATTGATGAAGTTCCGCCGGGTGCTGTCCAGGCCGGCGGTCCCCCCCGGCGTGGATAGCAGGTGGCCGTCCTGGTCGACGATGGAAACATTGGCGGCATTGAGCTGAGGCACGCTGGAGGACACCAGCCAGGCCACGGCCGAGACCTGCGCTTCGCTCAGTGAGCGCGCAGGGAAGAGCGTGAGCAGTACGGAGGCAGTGGGCGCCTCGCGGTCGCGCACGAACAGGGACTGCCGGGGGATGGCCAGGTGGACGCGCGCCGATTTGACGGGCTGCAGCGCTTCGATGGATCGCGCCAGTTCGCCTTCCAGTGCGCGCTGGTAGGTCACCTGTTCCGTGAATTGACTGGCACCGAATTTGGGTGCGTCCAGCAGCTCGAAGCCGACATTCCCGCCCCGTGGCAGCCCCTGTTCGGCCAATTCCAGGCGCAGGGTGTACACCTGGTCCGAAGGCACCAGGATCGTGCTGCCGTTATCGGCGAACTTGTAGGGGATGTTGCGCTGGTTCAGGATGTTGACGATGGCCCCGCCATCGCGGCTTTCGACGTTCGAAAACAACGTGCGGTAATCGGGTTCGCGCATCCAGAGCGCCAGCACCACGAAAATCGCGATCAGCGCCGCGCCCAGCCCGAGGAGGACTGGCCGTGGCAGTGTGTTGAGCCGGGCCAGCACCGGGTGGTGGTTCATCCAGTCGGCGACAGTAGTCATTGAACCGGCGGGAGGATTTGAGTCGCCAGGACGGACCGAGGCCGGGAACTGAGGGTCGGGAGGGTGGGCATGCGGTGTGGCGAAATTAAAGGACGGTGGCGGCCATTATGGCCGTGATGGGGCTTGCGGCATGTCTGGAAAAACCCCGGTTTTGGGGCATAGTTAGGGCTATCCCGGCAGGGGTTGGGTTCCTTTGATGTCAATTGGCGGAATTGCCCGCCTTTGGAGGGCTTAATGGCGAGCTAGCCGAATCGAGCGCTGATTTATAGTACAGGCCGGTGCTTGAAATCAAGCGCGTGGTCGCTGGGACCGCGGCATTTTTCACATCCAACAGGAATTCCGCTTTTCATGATGACATCCCAGGCCCTCTCCAGTGTGGAAAGTCTGCTGGCGCAGATGCGGTCGGTTGCGCGTGCGGCCCAAGGGGTGGATCAGCCGGTGCGGCCCGACGGCCCATCAGGAGCGTCGGGCGGCTTCGCAGCGGAACTGACGCGATCGCTGAACCGCGTCTCACAGGCCCAGAACGCCGCCAACGCGCAGGCTCAGTCCTTCGAGCTGGGTAATCCGGACATCGGCCTGAGCAATGTCATGATCGATCTGCAGAAGGCCAACCTGGCCTTCCAGGCGACGGTCCAGGTCCGCAATCGCCTGGTCGACGCCTACAAGGAGATCGCGAATCTGTCGATCTGACGCCTAGTCGGGGTCGGGTGGCGGCCGCACCGGTTCCTGATCCGAGTCGAGCGCATACAACCAGGCGAGCAACTCCGCAATCGCTACATAGAGCTGAGGCGGTATGTGCGCATCCAGATTGACCTGCATGAGCAGGCCGACGAGTTCGGGTGATTCGTGCACGTAGAGGCCGTGTTCTCGGGCTGTTCGCACGATGGTGTCGGCCAGTGTCCCGTAGCCCTTGGCCACCACGCGTGGCGCCTGGTCGGAAGGATCATAGGCGATCGCGACCGCGCTGGCGCGAGCGGGATCAGGCTGCGGGTTCTGCATGGGATCGGGGTGCCGGCGCACCGGCAGATTCTTCGTGGCTGGCGACCGAGAGCTGACTGGCCTGGAGTCCCTTCGCAAGCAGCCGTGTACGGAGCGCTTCGATGGACGCGCTCAACCGCTGTGCGGATTGGGGAGCGGCAAGCCGCATGACGAGATGGTCGCCGGCCAGACTCAGGCGTGCCTGGATGTTGCCAAGCGTCGGCAGGCTGAGCGTCAACTGGGTAGCCCAGTGGTTATCTTCGAAATCCCGGTGGCCCGAGTCGCCGGCGTCCCGGCGCCTGACCTCCCAATGCATTGCGGCACCTGGCCACGCCTCGCCCTGCCAGGCGAAGCCCTGATTGGCCAGCACGTCGAGCTGCTGGCGCACCAACCCTTGCGCCTGGCCGTCGATGCCTGGAACGGCGGCTGATGTGGCGAGGGAAGGGCCGGGGAGAGGATTGCTCGCCTGCTGGGGAAGGTTGGTCCCCTGATGTGCGGCGCTCGTCTCGACGGACGGCAATGCTCCCGGAGAGGCGTTTCCCGGGTTGGAGGAGGCCGCCTGGTCTGAGCGCTGCGCTGTTTGCGCGGACTGGGGCGCGATCTGCCCCTGGGGCTCCTGGCGTAGCGCCCGGGGCGTCGATTGACCAGCCGCGAGTTGTGCCAGGTGCGATTCGTAGAAAAGGCCGCTGGTCTGTACCGATTGCATCAGGGCTGTGGCCAGCCGGGCGACCAGGGCACCGGGCTGATTCAAAACCGCGGCAAGCGGCCCCCCGGCCGGGCCAGCGCCCGCTGTCTGGATCGGGTTTCCTGTGGCTGGGGAACCCGCGGGAGGAGAGCCCGTACCGGATGAACCGGCGGGGCTGGAAGCCGTGCCGGAGGCCGGTTCGGCGGTTGGGCTGGCACCGGCCGCGGACGGAGACTGCGGCGATCCGGGCAGCAGTGGCGCCTGGGCCCGGATCGCCGGCTCAGCCTCTGGGTAGGCATTGAGCAAGGCGAGGATGATGCGGGCGGCATAGCCCAGCGTAGTGGGAGCCGATTGGGTGACGCTATGGAGTGTGGTGGCGCGCCCCAGAAGGTTGTCCAGCTGCATTTCCCGCGTTGCCTTGCCCACGGCCGCGCGCTGTTGATCCTGGGTTGCCGCCTGGTCCACTGCCTCGCGGGTGCTGCGCTGGGGAGGGTTTTGCAGAGCGCCGGGGTTTTCCGGATCGCCCGGTTGGGGGACGGCCCGCGGGCCGGCGCCGTTGGCGAGGCTGGCCTGCTGCCCCAGCGATGTCCCCAGCGCCGCGTCGAGCCGCTGGACCAGCAGCGTGCTGAGGTTCGAGGGCGCACCGATGCTCATGACCTACCCTGGCCGGACACTGGAATAGTAGGCCTGCAGAACGCTGCGCTGGCGCTTGAACGAGCCCAGCAGATGACTGAGCCGATCCAGTTCCGGCGACACCAGTTGCCGGATGTGGGCATCGTTATCCAGGATGCGGGTCAGAAGCTCACGCCGGGCATTCTTCTGATCGTCGTCCAGCGGTCCCAGGGCCCTGAGGTGTTCGACCGCATCCTGGTATTGTCCGCCGAGGGCGACCAGGTCGTCCCATTGCTGACTCCGTGCCTTGTCGAGCATTTCGGCCGACAGCGTCGCGATCGTGCGGTAGTGCTGCAAAAGTGTGGTGTGCGGCGAAACCAATTGCGCTCTTCCTGAATCAGGGGGTGGCGGCCGGCAGGCCGAATTGCGGGTCGGCCGCGATGTGCCAGGCTTCCGCGAGATTGCTCAGCAGCGCTTCAGCCGCATCGAGCTTGGCTTCGTCTTGGTGCAGGTTGGCCTGCATCAGATCACGGACGACAAGTTCGTAGGCGGCAATCAGATGGCGGGCCACTTCCCCGCCCCGTTCCGTGTCCACGCTGGCTTTCAGGCCCGATTCGACGATATCGATAGCCTTGGACAACGCCTTGCCTCGTTCGGCGACATTGCCGTTGCGCAGGTGGTGGCGGGCCTGTGCCAGCGCCGTCTGGGCACCGCGAAACAGTAGCGAAATGAGGCGCTCCGGGGAGGCGCCCATGACCTCGGTTTCGAGGCCGATATTGGCGTAAGACCCGGTGGCCCGGGCGGCGCGTGAACGAGGTGCGTAGGTCATCGGCACAGCTTACTTCGAGTTTTTGGTTCCGTTCAGCGCGGTGAGCTGCTGAGTCAGGTAGCTGCTCAGCGAATTCATCTGAGTCACCATGCTGTCCAGTTGGGTGAATTGAGTCCGGTAGGTGGCCATGCGCTGATCGATCAGGCTGGAGGTGGCGTCGTACTGTTTCTTGATGTCGGCGATGGTCTTGTTCAGGCCGTCGGTGGTGGTCGAGAAGATGCCGCCGCTGCGAGTGAAGGTGTCGGCCGCCGCCCCGACGCGCGTCCCTATGCCTGTGCTGCCGGTCAGCAGTGATTTTACGCCGTTCATGTTGCCGGACAGCGCCTTGTCGAGTTTGGTCTGGTCGACCTTCAATTGGCCCGAGGTCGGATCCGTCGTGATTCCGATGGATGCGAGCGTGGTACCGGTCGTGGAATCGATGGCACCGGTGAGCGCGCCCTGCATGCGGGTCTGCACCGAGCGCGCCACGGAGTCTCCCGTCAGGACGGAAGAGGTCTGGCTGTCCACATCGAATGCCGTGAGCGACTTCATCGTGCTCTGCAGCGTGTTGTAGGCCGAGACGAAATCGGTGATGGCCTTTTTGGCCACGCTGTTGTCGCGGGACAATGTCAGGCTGGTTGCGGTGGTGGTGATCTTGTTCAGCGAAAGCGTCACGCCGTCGATGACGTTGTCCACCGTGTTGGTATGGCTGGTGATGGCAATGCCGTTGACCGAGAGCGTGGCGTCCTGAGCCGCCTGGACCTGTATGGCGGGGTTGCTGCTGGTGGAGCCCGACGCGTCCGTGGTGATGGAGGTGCCCAGGAAGGCCTGCAGATCGGCGTTGCCGGCGACGCTGATCTCGCCGACGGCCTCCTGTGTGCCGGTGGCGCGGCTGGTGAGCAAAAGGCGGTAGGGGCTGGCGCCGCCATCGTTCACGATGGTGGCATTCACGCCAATGTCGGTCTTGGCGTTGATGGCCTTCACCAACCCGTTGAGCGATGTGTCGCCTCCGGTGAGGTCCAGTGTGTGGGTCTTTCCGTCGGCTGTCGTGATGCTCAGCGTGCCGTCGGTACCGATCGCAGTGGTGCGGTCGCCGCGCCCATCGAAGACCAGCGTCTGGGACGTGGCGAGCTGGTCGACCTGGATGGCGTATTGACCGGGGATCGCCGTGGTAGTCGTCGTGGCTGAAATGGCGTCCGAACCGGTTGCCGAGGTGATCGCGCCGTAGCTATCGGACTTG
>DATNAI010000167.1:0-6992 GCA_035572875.1 Castellaniella sp.
CTCGACGTCTGGTACGTCGACCACCGCTCCTTATGGCTGGACCTGCGGATCCTGCTTTTGACCGTCAAGACCGTCTTCAGGCGTGAGGGAATCCATGCCCAAGGCGACGCCACCATGCCCCGCTTCAGAGGCTCACAACCCCTGCCGGCCGGCCCTGACTCGCTGGAGGACAAGGTATGAAATCCCCGCTGTTTGCCGTCTACGGCGCAAGCGGCTGCGGCCGCGGCATCATGCCGCTGGCGCGCGCCCAACTACGCGGACGGGGTGACACCGCGGAGCGCCTGGTCTTCATCGACGACGAGCCGTGGGCTTCGATCGTCAATGGCCAAAGAGTCATGAGCTACGAAGACTTCATGGGCTGCGAGGCCAGCGAACGGCACGTGATACTGGCGGTTGCGGACGGGGCCGTGCGCGAACGCCTCGCCCGGCGATGCGCGGAAGACGGCATCGAGCCCTGGACCGTGACGGCCGCGAATGTCGTCATGATGGACGACGTCATCGTCGGCGAAGGAGCCGCCCTGAGCCCGTTCGTCACTCTGACTTCCAACATCAGGATCGGTCGCCACTTCCAGGCAAACTTGTACAGCTACGTCGAACACGACTGCACGATAGGGGACTTCGTGACCTTCGCCCCCGGCGTGCACTGCAATGGCAACATCCTGATCGAGGACCACGCTTACATCGGTTCGGGCGCAGTGATCAAGCAAGGCCATGCTGGCAACCCCCTGATCATCGGCAAGGGCGCCACGGTCGGGATGGGGGCCGTCGTGACACGCAGCGTGCCGGCGGGCGCCGTTGTAGTCGGCAACCCGGCGCGTCCCATGGGTTGATTCCCCGCGAGAGCCTACGCGGCACCCATTCGTCCCCGACGCCGCGTCATCTCCAAAGGGCCTGCCGTCATTCGACGGCATTTTCATATCAGTGTCCCGTTCGGTTGATCCTGATGTTTGAATTCGGCGCCTACGCCACCCATACTGCGTTGCAAATCCTCGTGATAGCCCTTGCTATCACTGCGGTTCGCGCCTTGTCTGGATGGCGCATGCATCCGAATTCAACGACACAAACCAACCGAGCGGGACACTAGAGCTTACGCGGCTCCCCGCCGCTCCGCTTGATTGGCTGCCGGCCGGCGCATCTGGGAAACCGATACCAGACGGGCCTTCGCAGGCCAATCGGTGCACCGCCGCGCAGGAGTGACCAGGCTCGGCGCCCGCGTGCTGCCTTGCTCCACGAGCTTTTCCTGGTGGACCCAGTCGACGAGCTTCGCCGCCTCCGGATAGCCTTCGACCAGCTCACAGAAAAGCGTGCGGATTCGTGCAAAATCTTCTTGCGCAAGCGCGTCCGAGATTTTTTCCAAGGCGCCCTCGAGCGTCTCCCAGTCCAGGCACTTTTCGCTGGCCCGCATGATCATCGGATGATCCGTCGCAGTCACATTGTCGCCAATAAGCAATTCTTCGTAGAGTTTCTCACCCGGACGCAGGCCGACAAATTCGATCGCAATGTCGCCATCCGGCCGATCCGGCGTGCGCAGGCTCAGGCCCGACAGGGCAATCATTTGTTCGGCCAGGTTCACGATCTTGACCGGTGCGCCCATGTCCAGCACGAAGACATCGCCGCCCTGGCCCATGGCGCCGGCCTGGATCACGAGCTGCGCAGCCTCGGGAATCGTCATGAAATACCGGGTGATCTCGGGGTGAGTCACCGTCACCGGACCGCCGCAGCGGATCTGCTCACGAAAGAGCGGGATCACGGACCCCGAGGACCCCAGCACATTGCCAAAGCGCACCATGACGAATCGGGTCCGGTTGGCCGGGTCCCGGCCCCCGTCAGCGCTAGTCATCGACGAGACTTCCTGAGCCAGCGCCTGCAGCACCATCTCGGCCAGCCGCTTGGTGCTGCCCATGATGTTGGTGGGACGTACCGCCTTGTCCGTGGAAATCAGCACGAAGTGGCGCACGCCGGCCTGCAGGGCGGCCTGGGCGCAGTGCAGCGTACCGAATACGTTATTGAAGATGCCCTCGGCCACGTTGTGCTCCACCATCGGCACATGCTTGTAAGCAGCCGCGTGGTAGATCGTGCTGACCTTCCAGGTCACCATCACATTGACGGCGCGCTGCTGGTCGCAGACGGATCCGAGGATGGGAACGATTTGAATCTTGCTCCCGGCGCCCGACACGAGCTCTTCCAGCTCGCGATGAATATGATAAAGATTGAATTCGCACTGCTCGAACAGGATCAGGGTCTGCGGCGCACAACGAATGATCTGCCGGCACAGTTCCGAGCCGATCGACCCGCCAGCCCCCGTGACCATCACCACCTGGTCGCGAATGCATCGTTCAAAGAGGCGCATATCGGGTTGGACCGGATCTCTTCCCAGCAAGTCGGAGATGTTGACTTCCCGAAGCTCATCCGCCTTGATGCGGCCGCTCGCCAGGTCAGCCAGACCCGGCACCGTTTGCACCCTGACAGGGAAGGGCGCAAGCAACTTCACGATCTCCGCGCGCCGGCTGCGCGGTGCGGACGGAATCGCCAGCAGAACCTCCTCAGGATCACGCTCCGTCATCACGAGCGCCATGTCCTCAGGGGCATAGACCAGCACCCCCGCGACATATCGCCCGACCAGTTGCGGATCATTGTCTAGAAACGCCACCACCTGCCGGTGGCCGCCCTGACGCAATGCGTACAGAAGCTGATTCCCCGCCACCCCGGCACCGTAGATGGCGACACGCATCTGCGCCGTGTCCGCTGTGCCGCCAATGCCCGGCAGAAAGGAAAACAGCCCGGGGCCGAGCCCGAGGTGTCGGCCGAAATACTGACGCATGGCGACCCGTAGCCCCCCGATGAAGAGCAGACAAAGCATCCAGTAGATGAAGATGATGGAACGCGGCATGATCTGGGCTGGCGACGCCAGAACATAGATCGCCCCGATCAGCAGAACCGACGAGGTGCTGATCGCCAGCGCCAAGGCCATCAGCGCCTGATATCCAAGACAGTGCACCACTGCGCGATAGAGGCCGCAGCGCACGAAGATCGGCAGCGTGACGGCAGGCGCCAGAACAAACAGCCAGCCGTGCAGGTACGGTTCAATGGCCTGATCGGATCCCAGCCGCAGGTAAAACGCCAGCCAGAGGCAAAACCAGATCAGTAGCGTATCGACCACCAATTGCAGCGCGCGTTTTCGGGTCCGGGGCAGAGCGAGCAGATACGCCCGCAGCCCTGCTTCCGCATCCAGGCGTGTCATGCCATTGTCATAAACAGCCGCCCTTGAAGCCATCTCGCCCCCCGCCCTTGCGTTGGTTCCGCTCGTCCCGACAAGCGTTCTGAAATCGTCTGACGACTGCATCATAGGTAAACGATGGCCTGTAACCCAGAAGGCATTCGATGTAGGGCACTAGTCCGATTCGCCCACTCCCGAGGTTAGGGAAAACGGTCTGGGGCAAACGTACGATCCTGTGGAACGAGGCTCTGAACAAGGAATAAGATAGTGAAGAGAGGACAGCAGGCTGTTGCAGACGGTATCCAGTTTCGGAAGTCCGATGATGCGCGATTTTCGCCGCATGTCATACCCAGCAGCCCCCAAGAACGTGTGAATTCGCCTCATGGCCTGGCCCGCCAGACGGGTCCCCGGCCAAGAGGCAAAGGACAGCTGAGGTGATACCCATGATTTCTGTCACAGTCGTTGAGCCGTACGCGTTGATTCGTCTGGGTATCCAGCAGCTGTTGCGCAAGATTACGAACGACATCGCCTCCGAAGGTATTGACTACCAGCAGCTGTTCCAGGGGGCGACGACAAACCGTTCCACCAATCTCATGTTGTTGTCGGTACCCGATACTTACGAACGTACCTTGGAACTCATCAGCGCGGCGGAAGCCCGCTACGCCCCACAACGCATCCTGTTGCTCTCCGAGGCGCAGACGCTTCCGTATTCGCTGCTGAACATGCCTCCGAGCCTGGCGGGGTATATCTCAAAACACTCGTGCCACGACGTGCTCGCCTCGGCCGTCACGTTGGTTCTGGCGGGCGGCAAATGCTTTCCCGCCCCCACCAGCAGCCACCCGGCCACGAATGGCGATGGGCGGCCCAACGATCCTCTCTCCGGTGGACGGCGCTGGTACGATCACACCCAGCCGACACCCGTCGATACGGGCAACGAAACGGGGCCCCAGAATCTCCTTTCGACCATCCTGCAAACACGCGCCCCGGCCATCCGGCCTTCGGCCTCTTCTGTCCGCCCCACGCCGCAGCTGCTGGAAAACCAGGGTTCCGAACCCCTTTCCGCCGACATCGTCAACCAGGAGTCGAGGCTGCTCAATCTGACGCCGCGGCAATATGAAGTCTTGGTCTTGCTCGCCCGGGGACAGCCGCTTAAAAAAGTCAGCCGTGAGCTCGACATCTCGCTTGCGACCGCCAAGACGCACACCGAAGCGCTTTACCAGCGGCTATCCGTCAACAACCGCAACGCAGCGGTCTATGCCGCGCTTTCGCGGGGGGCGACGCTGGGATGGTACGACGGGGAACTGAAAGATCCCGAGAAGCTGAAACGATTCCACGCCTGATCACCCGGCCCGCACGCGCGTGCCGGAAGAACCGCGATACCGCGCGTTCGCGCTGTGGGATCTAGCGGTTTTCCAGGCACCACGCGGCCAACGACCGGGCCGTCTGGCTGGGAACCGAATCCGGCTGGTAACGCATGGGCGTGGTTTTGCAGGCGAGAGCCTCATGGAAGCACTCGTCCTGATACACACTGAACGGCAGTACGCGAGCGCCGTAGCGGTGATGCCAGTCGGCCACGATGTCGCATTCCAGCCGCTTGCCGGGGTCCAGGCCATTGACGAGCAGATGGCTGGACTCGCCCAGCCCCAGCTGGGCGAGCAGCACATGCGCCGCCACATCGGGGTGCGCAACGAGCATATCGAGCGTGCTGCGAAATCGCAGCGCAGGCGCCATCCGATAGGGCAACGCCGGGCAGTCGAACAGAACCCAGTCGAAATCCGGCTCCAGATCGGCCAGCGCCTCCAGCCAGAACCCTTCGCCCCGCAACAAATGGGAAAGACCTGACTTTTCGATGGCGCGGCGCCCAAAGGGCGCCAGACAAAGCCCGGGGGCGATCCTGAAGGCCTGCTGACGCCAGCCCTTGGGAAACAGCGCACTGACCCAGCCATGATCGTCGGAATAGGGCACATTGAAATGCAGCCGCAACAAGTCTGACGCATTCAGGTCGACCATGAGGATGCGCTGCTCCTGGGCGTGCAACGCATCGCCCAGCATGGCCACGATCGTACTGGCCCCGACACCGCCGCGAATACCACAGACCGTAACCAGGTTCACCGGCCCTCTCCTGGTCGCGGTTCGTCGATAAGCGGATCCGCCATCGCCGCAGGAAACACCCGGTCGATTTCCGCCAAAAGAGGCCAGCACGCCAGGGCGCGCGAGTGCTCTCCCAAGCCAGGGCACGAGGGGTCGGGCCAGGCGGCGGGTAACGACGGGGACACTGCGGGCTGGATGCCGCTGATCGCCTGGCCGTCCACGTGAAGGGCGTCCGGCGATGAAGCATTAGCCTGACTGACGACCACATGGGACATGACGGCAACTCCTATCTTCCGCGCAGCACGGTCTTGCACCTTGGCGACCATCACAGACGCCTGTGGGCGCGCGTCCTCTCCGTGCTGACTTGTGATGAAGATAATGGCTTTTTGCCGCGTGCGCGTCAGGGCAGACGGCTGATCAGACATTCAGGCGGCTTCGGGCATACGGGGGATGGTGGGCGGTACTGGTTTCGAACCAGTGACCTCTGCCGTGTGAAGGCAGCGCTCTACCACTGAGCTAACCGCCCAGTTGGACGCTACCGGGAAATGGCACAGTGCGTGCCAGGCAGCCAACTGGAAAGACAGCGATTATACACGATTCGATGTCCGCACCACTCACGGCACACGTATCCTGAAACGCCCGCGCCGGGCCGGCCGCGGCAAAGCCAACGCCCGAAAAGCCGTCGATCAGGCATCCGTAACGGGGGCACCGAGCCGGCGCCAGAGGCTCTGTCCGCCAGCCGCCTCGTCCAGCCCGTCCAGGTAGGCCTCGTGAGCCTGCAGGTCCTCGTCGCTGACGGCAACCACGACCAGGCCCGACGCGTCGAATCCGGCAGCAGCACCGCCGGCACTGTTTGCGGCGGCGGCGCCATCCACGCTGTCATCGAGCAACGAGTCCTGGCCGCGGGTCATGGACAGCCAGACCTCGCCCAGCAGCTGCGAATCCAGCAAGGCGCCATGCAGCGTCCGATGGGCGTGCGAGATGCCGAAGCGCTCGCAGAGCGCATCCAGATTGTTGCGCTTGCCCGGAAACATCTCGCGGGCGACCAGCAGCGAATCGGTGATCCCGGCGCATAGCGTCGTGAAGGCCGGCAAGGACGCACGCTCGAGTTCCGCATCCAGGAACTTCACATCGAAAGCTGCATTGTGGATGATGACTTCAGAGTCCTTCACGAAATCGGCGAGCTGTGCCGCAATTTCGGGGAACCGCGGATGGCCGGACAGAAACTCGGTCGTCAGCCCGTGGATCCTCAACGCGTCCGGATCGCTGTCCCGGTCAGGGTTCAAATACAGATGCAGGTGCCGGTCCGTCACCCGACGGTTGACGATCTCCACGCAGCCGATCTCCACCACGCGATGGCCCAGACCAGGCTCCAGGCCTGTGGTTTCGGTATCGAGCACGACTTGACGCATGAAATCTCCTTGGCGATTCAGACCGCAGCGGTCAGCAATTCCGCCACGCCCTGGTTGGCCAGCGCGTCCGCGCGCTCGTTGCCCGGATCGCCCGCGTGGCCTTTCACCCAGCGCCAGTGTAGTTCATGGCCGGATGCCAGCTCGTCCAGCGCTTGCCACAGATCGGCATTCTTCACCGGCTTCTTGTCAGCCGTCTGCCAGTGGCGGCGCTTCCAATTGGGCAACCATTCCGTCATCCCCTTCTTCACATAGATGGAGTCCGTGTGGACGGT
>DATNAI010000168.1:0-2634 GCA_035572875.1 Castellaniella sp.
TCATCGTCGGCGGAAACAACACGACGATCCACTCGTTCGACGACCTGAAGGGCAAGACTTCGGCCAATACCATCAGCAGCAATTTCGGGCAGCTCGCCCAACGCCACGGAGCGAAAGTCGTCCCGGTGCAGGGCTTCAACGATGCAATCGCACTGCTCACGTCGGGGCGGGTGGACGCAACGGTCAACGACAACCTGTCCTTCCTGGACTTCAAAAAGCATCAGCCCAAGGCCAAGGTCAAAGTCGTGGCATCCGACAGCAGCGGCGACTTTGGCCGCTCGGGGGTTCTGCTGCGCAAGGACCAGCCGGCGCTGAAGGCGGCCGTGGACAAGGCGATCGATGCCATCATCGCGAATGGCACCTACAAGAAAATTTCCGTGCGCTACTTCGGCGAGGACCTTTCTTCAAAAATCCATTAAGCTTTCAGGCCCGTACTCCTGACCGGACGTCCCTGTGCCTGATTGGCTTCATTTGATGTGGCAATCCCTCGGGCCGTTATTGGTCGGAGGGATCAAGTTCACCGTTCCGCTGGCCATCCTGTCATTCGCGATGGGTCTGGTGCTGGCGTTCCTTGCGGCGGTGGGCCGACTCTTCGGACCGCGGCCGCTGGTGGCGGTCATCCGTTTCTACATCTGGCTGGTGCGGGGCACGCCGCTGCTGGTGCAGCTTTTCGTGATCTTCTACGGGCTGCCCAGCGTCGGCATCGTGCTGGATCCCATGACAGCCGCGCTGATCGGCTTTTCGCTGAACGTGGGGGCGTACAACGCGGAAGTCATCCGCGGCGCCATCGAAGCCATCCCGAGGGGCCAGTGGGACGCCGCTTATTCGCTGAGCATGACGCGCGCGCAGGCACTGCGCCGGACGGTCCTGCCTCAGGCTGCCCGGGTGGCGGTCCCGCCGCTTTCCAATTCCTTCATCGCGCTGGTCAAGGACACCTCGCTGGCCGCCGTCATCACGGTCCCGGAAATCTTCCAGGCGGCGCAGCGCATTGCCTCCGTAACGTATGAGCCGCTGACGCTGTATGTGGAAGCAGCGCTCATCTATCTGGTGCTGTGTTCGTTCCTCACCACCGCCCAGGGCCGCCTGGAACGCTATTTCGGTCAGCACGCCGTGTTTACCGAGGGCCAGCGATGATCCAGCTTCAGGACATCCGCAAACACTTCGGCGAGCACGAAGTCCTCAAATCCGTCACCGTGGATATTCCGGTGGGCCAGGTGACCGCGCTGATCGGTCCGTCAGGGAGCGGCAAAAGCACGCTATTGCGCTGCGTGAACCTGCTGGAAACTCCGGATTCCGGGGTGCTGACCTTGGGTAGCGAAACGCTGCATCTGACACCCGGCCACCGTCCAGACCGCGCGGCCGTACAACGCATCCGCCAGCAGACCGGCATGGTGTTCCAGAACTTCCAGCTCTTCCCTCACCAGACGGCCGTGCAGAACATCATGGAGGGCCTGATCACCGTGAAGCGCTGGGACAAGGCGCGCGCCCATGCCCGCGCCTGCGAACTCCTGGACAAGGTCGGCCTGCGGGACAAGGTGGATGCCTGGCCCGCCAGCCTGTCGGGCGGCCAGCAGCAACGCGTGGCTATCGCCCGCGCGCTGGCGCCGGAACCCTCCCTGCTGCTCTGCGATGAACCGACTTCGGCGCTGGACCCGGGCCTGGCGGGCGAGGTCGTCGCCGTGCTCAGTGCCCTGGCGACAGAAGGCATGACCATGCTCATGGCTACGCATGACCTGCGCCTGGCCGCACAGGTCGCACGCCAGACCGTGTTCCTGCTGGATGGCGCCGTCGTGGAATCGGGGCCATCCCAGACGATTTTCAGAAACCCGGCCGATTCTCGCACCCGCCAGTTCGTCGCGACCCTGACGGGCGAAGCAGCCTGAGCGTCAGGAATGCGAGGCGTCCTGCGCCTCGGGTGCCGGCACGGGCGTAGCAGCCGTGTATTTGGCGCCCGCCACGCAGGCCACCACGAGCGCGGTCACCAGCAGCATGGTCGGCGTGACCGCTTCATGCAACAGCCAGGCCGCCAGCATCAGTCCCATGAACGGCTGCAGCAGTTGAAGCTGCCCCACCGCCGCAATCCCGCCCTGGGCCAGACCGCGGTACCAGAACACGAATCCCACCAGCATGCTGAAGATCGTGACGTAGGCCAGCCCGCCCCACGCCAGTGCCGGCACCGATACCGCGTCTGACGGAATCAGAAAGACAGATAGCGGCAGGCTGATGGGGAGGGACAGCACCAGAACCCAGCAAATCACCGGCAATCCGCCCAGGCGCCGTGCCAGGCGCCCGCCCTCGGCGTACCCATAGCCGCAGGATACGATGGCCACCACCATCAGCAGATCCGCACCCAGCGAGCCGGAACCATCCTGGCTGAGCGCGAAGCCCGCGACGGAAGCGGCGCCCAGAACGGCGAATAGCCAGAACGCTTTCGACGGCCGTTCTCCCCCCAGCCAGGTACCGAAGATCGCGGTCGCGATGGGAAGCAGGCCGATGAACACCAGCGAATGTGCCGACGTGATGGTGCGCAGCGCCAGTGCCGAAGACAACGGAAATCCCAGCACCACGCCCAACGCCACCCAGACCAGCGTTCGCCACTCGCGAGCCGTGGGGCGGTGCATGCGCGCCAGCAGG
>DATNAI010000169.1:0-5806 GCA_035572875.1 Castellaniella sp.
CAGGCCTACCGACATGACCGCATCTACGTGGACGGCGAGGTCCGTCTGCCTGGACTGCAGACGGTCGATGACATCCCGCCGACCCTGCCCGAGGTCATCAACCGCGCGGGCGGCTTTACCGAGAATTCGGACCGCTCGGACATTCTGCTCACGCGAGGCGACCAAACCATCCGGATCAGCCTGCCCCACCTGATCCGCACCGGCATCAATCCGCAGTCCATCCTGCTGCGCGACGGCGACATGCTGCGGGTCGGCAATCAGAGCAATTCCCGAGTCTACGTGCTGGGAGAAGCGCTCAAGGCGCAATCGGAGGTTCTGCAGGATGGGCATCTCACGCTGGCGCAAGCCCTGGGCGAGGCCGGGGGCGTTACGCCCGAGACATCCAACCCGCGGCAGATCTACGTGATCCGCAGAGGCGAGCAAGGGAACGCCCAGATTTACCACTTGGATGCCAAATCGCCGATCGCCTATGTCCTGGCAGCCGGATTCCAGCTCAAGCCCCACGACGTGGTGTACGTCGATCCCGCCCCGATCGTCCGGTGGAATCGCGTGATCAACAACCTGCTGCCCAGCTACGGCGTGGTTTACACCTCAACGGTGCCCCAGCCAAGGTGACAGAACCATGAACACATATCCGATCATTCCGCCACAAGGGGCCGTGGCCCACGCATTGCCGCGGGACAGGACTGTCCATGACGACGTCGACTTCGTGAGCTTCTTCAGAACCCTGTCCGACGCGCGCTGGCTCATCATCGGCACCACCCTGTTGGCCCTGCTGGTGGGCGCGGCCTACGTCATCATCGGACGGCCCATCTACCAGTCCGACATCCTGATCCAGGTTGAACAAAGCCAGCAGAACGGGGCCGTGGACAGCAGCGTGCTGGGCCAATTGAACACGGCTTTCAACGTGCAATCCTCCACCTCAGCCGAAATCGAAATCCTGCGTTCACGCCTGGTGATCGGAAAGGCGGTCGACGCGCTCAATCTGTCCGTTACCGCGAGTCCCCGCTACATCCCGATCATAGGCACATGGATGGCGCGCCACGCCACGCAGCTTTCCGACCCCGGCCTGTTCGGCCACGGCGGCTACGTCTCCGGTACGGAAACCATCAAAGTCGGCGAACTGGAAGTCCCCAACGCGCTTCTGGGACAGGCGCTGACACTCACCGCCACGGCGACCGGCTACGACCTGCGGGGACCGCGGGGACTATCGCTCGCGTCCGGCCGCGTGGGCGTCATGACCCCGTTCTCCCACGGCGGCGGCCGCATCCTGGTGAAAGAGCTGCACGCCAAACCAGGGGCGGAGTTCACCGTGATGCGCCAGTCTCGGCAGGACGCGGTCAAGAGCCTGCAAGGACGCCTGCAGATCGCCGAAAGAGGCAAGCCTTCAGGGGTACTGGCCGCCTCGTTGCAGGGTACCGATCCAGTGGAGATCAGCCGCGTCCTGAACACGATCGGGGATTCCTACGCGCGGCAGAACGTGGAGCGCAAGGCGGCGGAAGCGGAAAAGTCGCTGACATTTCTTGATCACCAGTTGCCTCAACTGAAAGATCAGATGGACAAGGCCGAAAGCGAATACACGAACTTCCGGGACAAGCATGGGACATTCGACCTGTCGACCGAGGGCAACCTGTCACTGACCGCCTCCGCAACGCTGCAGACCCAGCTGTTCGAACTGGAGCAGAAACGCCGCGAACTGGCCTCCCAGTACACCAGCGCCTTCCCACTCGTGCAGGTGATCGACAAGCAGATCGCGGCACTCCATGACCAGATCGCCAAGATGGACGAGCGCATCAAGAGCCTGCCGGACCTGCAGCAGAAGCTGGCCAACCTGACTCGCAACGTGAAGGTGAGCAGCGACCTGTACGCGAGCCTGCTCAACAGCGAGCAGCAACTCCAGCTGGTCAAGGAAGGCAAGGTCGGGAACGTCCGTGTCGTGGACAGTGCTGTCGCATCACGACACCCGGTCAGGCCTAACGGCCCCGTGGCGCTCGCCATTGCAGGCACGGCCGGCGTGTTGCTGGGTGTGCTGCTGGCCCTGTTGCGCAAATGGCGCCACCCCGGTCTGCGCTACGTGGACGACATCGAAATGAACCTGGGACTGAGCGTGTTCGCCACGATACCGCACTCGATCGCTCAGGCGAGGGTGCGCCTTCAGGCGGGCGATTCCGTGCGCAGCCGGCTGCTCGCCCTGAGATCGCCCGACGATCCCGCGCTGGAGAGCCTGCGCAGTCTGCGCACGACCCTGCAGTTCGCACTGCATAGCGCGGCCAACAACATCGTGATACTGACCGGGCCAACCGCCAACGTCGGCAAGACCTTCGTGAGCGCCAATTTTGCGGCGCTCCTGGGCGCGGCCGGCAAGCGGGTGCTGCTCATCGACGCCGACATGCGCGGAGGCGGGCTGCATGAGAGCTTCAACGTGAACCCCAACACGGGACTGAGCGAACTGATTGCCGGCGACATCGAGCTGTCCGAGGCCCTGCACGAGAACATCACTCCCAACGTGGACTTCATCGCCACAGGAATGCGGCCGGCACGCCCGGCCGAGATGCTGCTCGCGCCACAAGTGGGTGAGCTGCTGCAGGACATGTCGGCCCGCTACGACGTCGTGCTGCTGGATACCACCCCCCTGCTGCCCGTGTCCGACACCCTGGCGCTGACCCCGCTGGCGGGGACGGTGTTCATGGTTGCGCGCACGCAGCTCACCACCTTGGCCGAACTGCAGGAAACCGCGAAAAGGATCTACCAATCCGGCTCGCAGATCAAGGGAGTGATTTTCAACGATCTGGTCGCCACCAATGCGCCATATGGCAAGCGGTACAGCGGCCGCACACGGGAAGAGCCCATCTTCCCCGCCCTGGGGAACTAGAACCTTATGAAAAACTTCGCCTTGATCGGCGCAGCCGGCTATATCGCGCCGCGCCACATGCAGGCCATCAAAGCCACCGGGAACGACCTCGTTGCCATGCTGGATCCGGCCGACTCCGTGGGAATCATCGACAGCTACTTTCCGGACGCCGATTTCTTCACCGAGTTCGAACGCTTCGACCGCCACATCGACAAGATCCGACGGGCTCACCAAGACAAGCGCATCGACTACATCTCGATCTGCTCTCCGAACTACCTGCATGATTCCCACACCCGCTTCGCCCTGCGGTCGGGGGCCGACGCCATCTGTGAAAAGCCGCTGGTGCTCAATCCCTGGAACATCGACGGCCTGCAGGAAATCGAACGCGACACCGGGCACCGCGTCAACACCATCCTGCAGCTACGGCTGCACCCCTCCATCCTGGCCCTGAGGCAGAAGGTGCGGCAGACCGCGCGCGACACCAAGTACGACGTGGACCTGACCTACATCACATCGCGCGGCCACTGGTACCTCAGATCCTGGAAGGGCGACCCCAGGAAGTCGGGCGGCATTGCCACCAATATCGGCGTGCACTTCTTCGACATGCTGCATTTCGTATTCGGCGACCTGCAGCAAAGCATCGTCCATAGCCTGACGGACTCCCAGGCCGCAGGCTTCCTGGAGTATCAACACGCCCGTGTCCGCTGGTTCCTGTCGGCCAACATCCTCGACGTGCCGGCGGCGCTGCGCGCCAAAGGCCAGCGCACCTACCGCTCCATCACGGTCGACCGGGAGGAGATCGAGTTCTCCAGCGGATTCACGGACCTGCACACGCGCAGCTACGAAGAAATCCTGGCCGGACGAGGGTTCGGCCTCGAAGACAATCGGACCGCCATCACGACTGTTGCGGGCATCCGCAACGCCAGGATCGCTCCATTGCAGGGCGACTATCACCCATTCCTCAATCGCTCCGCCGAGGTTTCACTTGTCGCCTGACACGAACAGTACTGCCATGGGTCACTACCAGCACCCCAGCGCCATCGTGGACGAAGGCGCGAGCATCGGCGCCGGGACCCGGATCTGGCATTTCGTCCACGTCTGTGCCGGCGCTCGAATCGGCCGCGAAGTATCGCTCGGACAAAACGTATTCGTCGGCGGTACCGCCACGATCGGCGACCGATGCAAGATCCAGAACAATGTCTCGATCTACGACGAAGTCACGCTGGAAGACGCGGTTTTCTGCGGGCCCAGCATGGTCTTCACGAACGTCTTCAATCCGCGGTCACTGATCGAGCGCAAGCGCGAGTACCGCAAGACCCTCGTGAAGCGGGGGGCAACCCTGGGCGCCAATGCGACCGTCGTCTGCGGCGTCACCATCGGGAAATTTGCGTTCGTGGGGGCCGGCGGCGTCGTCAATCGGGACGTGCCGGACTACGCACTCGTGATGGGCGTGCCGGCTCGGCAGACGGGATGGATAAGCGAGTTTGGCGAGCGGCTCGACCTGCCGCTGCATGGCCGCGCGCAGGCGGTCTGCCCGCACACGGGCGCGCGCTACATCCTGGAAGGCAGCAGTCTGCACAAAGAGGAACGAGAAGAATGATGAACTTCATCGATTTGGCGGCCCAACAGGCCCGCATCCGTCCGCAGCTCGAGGCGCGGATGGCTCGGGTGCTGGCGCACGGCCAGTACATCCTGGGTCCGGAGGTCGCCGAGCTGGAAGAGCGGCTCGCCCGGTTCACCCGCACGAAGCACTGCATTACCTGCGCGAACGGGACGGACGCGCTGCAGATCGCTCAAATGGTGTTGGGCATCGGCCCAGGGGACGAAGTCATCAGCCCCGGATTCACCTACATCGCCACGGCGGAGACAGTCGCACAACTGGGTGCCAGGCCAGTCTATGTCGACATCTCGCCACGCACATACACGCTGGATGCGGCGCAACTGGAGGCCGCCATCAGCCCCCGGACCAAAGCCATCATTGCGGTCTCACTCTACGGCCAATGCGCGGACTTTGACGCGATCAACGCCATCGCACAGCGCCATCACCTGCCCGTCATCGAGGATGCGGCGCAAAGCTTCGGCGCCCTGTCGTCCGGCCGGCGCTCCTGCAGCCTGAGCACCATCGCCTGCACCAGCTTCTTCCCGAGCAAGCCGCTGGGTTGCTACGGTGACGGTGGCGCCCTCTTCACCGACGACGGCACGCTGGCCGAGGCGCTGCGCCAGGTCGCCCGCCACGGACAGGACCGCCGCTATCACCATGTCCGTGTGGGCGTGAACAGCCGGCTCGATACCCTGCAGGCGGCCGTCCTGCTGGCCAAGCTGGACATCTTCGATGATGAGGTCGAGCGTCGCCAGCGGATCGCGCGCACCTACGACGGGCTGTTGGCTCAGGCCGGAATCGCTACGGCGCCTTACATTGCGTCCGGCAACGTCAGCGTCTATGCGCAATACACCATTCGCACCGATGCGCGCGACGCGGTCGGCGAAGCGCTGCGGCTGGCCGGGATCCCGACAGCCGTGCACTACCCCATACCCCTCAACCGACAGCCCGCCGTCGCGGACGAGCACGCGAACCTTCCTGTGGGCGACCAGATGGCCGCGGAAGTGCTGAGCCTGCCCATGCATCCCTATCTGACGGAAGAAAGCCAATCGGCAATTGTCGCAGCCTTGAGTACAGCCATTGATTCCCCCAAACCCCACCTTCAGACCTTGTGATGGAAACCGCCTGGCAAACGCGATCAAAATACTTCGACTGGAAGCGCATCGCGCTCTTCCGCCGCACCAAAGCAACGTCCGCCCCCGCCGCGAACACGGAATACCGTGCATTCTGCCAGGGCGAACCGTCAATCCCGGTCTTCAGCCGCCCCTGGTGGCTGGATGCGACGGCGGGTGCGGACCAGTGGGACGTCGCGCTGGTAAAACAAGGATCCGAGATCGTGGCAACAATGCCCTATC
>DATNAI010000170.1:0-5355 GCA_035572875.1 Castellaniella sp.
ACGACGTCTACGTGACGGACTGGGTGGACGCTCGCATGGTACCGGCCAAGTCCGGCACCTTTGGTCTGGACGACTACGTCCGTTATATCCAGACGTTCCTGCGCCATCTGGGGCCCGACACGCATGTCATGTCGGTCTGCCAGCCTACCGTGCCGGTGCTGGCGGCAGTGTCGCTGCTCGCCAGCGCAGGGGATGCCTGCCAACCGCGCACCATGATCATGATGGGAGGCCCCATCGATGCGCGCAAATCGCCCACTCAGGTCAACCGCCTGGCGACCACCAAGCCTTACGCCTGGTTCGAAGATACGCTGATCCACCGGGTTCCCGCACGCTATCCGGGGGCGGGCCGTCTGGTGTATCCGGGTTTCCTGCAACACGCCGGTTTTGTCGCCATGAACCCCGACCGGCACTTGAAGTCGCACTACGACTTCTACCTGCATCTGTTGCGGGGCGACGAAAGCGACGCTGAGGCGCACCGGCGCTTCTATGATGAATACAACGCCGTGCTCGACATGCCGGCCCGGTTCTACCTGGACACCATCCGCATCATTTTCCAGGAATTCCGCCTGCCACGCGGCCTCTGGACCGTGGACGACACGTTGGTGGAACCGGCCGCCATCCGCAAGACTGCGCTCTTGACCATCGAAGGCGAACTCGACGACATCTCGGGCGAGGGGCAGACCCATGCCGCCCATACCCTGTGCGCCAACCTGCCCCCCTCGATGCGCGAAGTCTATACGGCGAGCCACTGCGGTCACTACGGGATCTTCGCCGGCAGCCGCTGGCGCCAGCAGATCTGTCCTAAAATTTCTGCTTTCATCCGTGCCCACGCCTGAGCTTTCGTGTCTACCCTTGTCGATGCCATCGATGCGCTGCTGCCGCAGACGCAATGCACGCAATGCGGCTACGGAGGCTGCCGTCCCTATGCACAAGCCATCGCTGACGGACACGCAGACATCAATCGCTGCCCCCCCGGCGGCCCGCAGACGATCACAAAGCTGGCACGACTGCTGAATCGTCCCGAGCGACCGCTGGACCCCGAGTGCGGACCCTACCGGCCCTTCCGTGTGGCACTGATCGACGAGGAACACTGCATCGGCTGCACGTTGTGCATCCAGGCCTGTCCGGTAGATGCCATTCTGGGGGCGAACCAATGCATGCATACGGTGATCGAAGCCGACTGCACCGGCTGCGAACTCTGCGTGGCGCCCTGCCCCGTCGATTGCATCACCATGGTGCCCTCCGAACGCGAATGGACGCCCGAGGCGGCTGACTCGGCCCGCGACCGCTACGAAGCACGCAACGCCCGGCTGCATGCGAGGCACACTGAATCCGCTGGCCCCGCCGCGCGCACGCTGGCCAACAAGCCGGCCCTGGCGCTCCCGACGAACCCGCACGCCAAACAAGATCGCATCGCGCAGGCCCTGGCCCGTGCGCGGGCACGCCGTCCATGAAGCGCAGTGCCATCGATGAATGCTTCCGGCGCTTTCAGACAGCCAATCCGGAACCTCGCACGGAACTGGAATACGGCAGCCCCTTCCAGCTCCTGGTGGCTGTGATGCTCTCGGCCCAGGCCACGGATCGTTCGGTGAATCTCGCAACCCGCCGATTCTTCCCCGTACATGGCACGCCTCAAGGCATCCTGGCACTGGGCGAGGCAGGGCTGACGGAATTCATCCGTACCATCGGCCTCTACAAGACCAAGGCGCGCAACGTCATCCGCACCTGCGAGCTGTTGCTGGAGCGCCATGGCGGCGAGGTCCCGGACAGCCGTGAAGCACTGGAGGCCCTGCCGGGCGTCGGCCGCAAGACAGCCAACGTGGTGCTCAACACGGCCTTCCATCAGCCGACCCTGGCCGTGGATACGCATATTTTCAGAGTAGCCAACCGCACCGGCATCGCACCCGGCCGCAACGTTCTGGAAGTCGAACAGGCCCTGCTGCGGCGGGTGCCACAGGCCTATCGGCTCAACGCCCATCACTGGCTCATCCTGCATGGGCGCTACGTCTGCGTAGCGCGCAAGCCCAAGTGCCCCCAGTGCCTCATCAGCGACCTGTGCGAGTACCCCGACAAGACAAAACCAGACGGCTGATCCGGAATTTGCTGCACCACAACAACCACATTGACGCTGCGAAAACTCTGTAAAACCCCTATAGAGATCGCGCGAAACAGGTCGCATACTGATGCCCACTCGCCATCAGGCGCCGCACTGCGACATGGAAATCAGGGCAACATGGCCATCGAACAATCAATAATCCTGGAAACACGCCAGCTCACCAAGACCTTCCTGGGCTTCGTGGCGGTGGATGCCGTGGACCTGAAGGTCCAGCGGGGCCACATCCACGCCCTGATCGGCCCCAACGGCGCCGGCAAGACCACTTGCTTCAACCTGCTGACCAAATTCCTGACCCCGTCGGCGGGCCAGATCTTCTTCGACGGCCAGGAAATCACCCGCGACAGGCCGGCCGAGATCGCCCGCAGGGGCATCATCCGCTCATTCCAGATCTCCGCCGTCTTTCCGCAACTTTCGGTGCGCGACAACGTGCGGATCGCCTTGCAGCGCGTCACCGGATCGTCGTTCCACTTCTGGCGCAGCGACTCCAGTCTCGACCACCTGAACCCGCGTGCCATGGAGCTCCTGGCTGAAGTCGGCCTGGCCGATTTCGCGGACGAAATCACCGTCAACCTGCCCTATGGACGCAAGCGCGCGCTGGAAATCGCCACCACCCTGGCCATGGAACCCAGCCTGATGCTGCTCGACGAACCCACCCAGGGCATGGGCCACGAAGACGTGGACCGCGTCACGCAGCTCATCAAACAGGTCAGCGCCGGCCGCACGATTCTCATGGTCGAACACAACATGAAGGTGGTCTCCTCGATTGCCGACCGCATCACCGTGCTGGCGCGCGGTGCGGTCCTGGCCGAAGGCGACTACGACGCCGTCTCACACAATCCCGCCGTCATGGAAGCCTACATGGGAACCACGCAGGGTGAACTGGAAGGAGCCCACGCATGAGCGCCGCCCTCGAAATCTCCAATCTGCACGCCTGGTACGGCGAATCGCATGTGCTGCATGGCGTCGACATGCGGGTGGACCAGGGCCAGGTCGTCACGTTGCTGGGACGCAACGGCGCCGGCCGTACCACGACGCTGCGCGCGCTGCTTGGGCTCACCGGCAAGCGCACCGGCTCCATCCGGATCCAGGGTACCGAATCCATCCACCTGCCCACCTACCGCATCGCCCACCTGGGCATCGGCTACTGTCCCGAAGAGCGCGGCATCTTCGCCTCGCTCTCCTGCGAGGAAAACCTCTTGCTGCCGCCCACCGTGGGCGACACTCTGGGGGGTGGCATGTCGCTGGCCGAAATCTACGACATGTTCCCCAATCTGCTGGAACGCCGCCATTCGCCCGGCACGCGCCTGTCAGGCGGTGAACAGCAGATGCTGGCCGTGGCCCGCATCCTGCGGACCGGCGCCAACCTGCTGCTGCTCGACGAGATCTCCGAAGGCCTCGCCCCCGTCATCGTGCAGGCGCTGGCGCGCATGATCCGCACCCTGAAGGCGAAGGGCTACACGATCGTGATGGTCGAACAGAATTTTCGCTTCGCTGCGCCCCTGGCCGATCACTTCTACGTGATGGAGCATGGCCAGATCATCGAGCAGTTCCCCGCCAGCCAGTTGCAGGAAAAGCAGTCCACCCTCGACAGCCTGCTCGGCGTCTGATTTGCGACGTTCAATTTTCTTCCTTCCGGCCGTATACGCCGGCAACCACAGGAGATTTTCAATGAAACTACGAACCCTATCCGCGGCACTGGCCGCTACGGGCCTCACGCTGGGGATGAGCCTGTCGGCTCATGCGGCCGGGATTTCCGATAACGTGATTCGCATCGGATTCATCGCCGACATGTCCGGCGTATACGCGGACATCGACGGCAATGCGGGCGCAGACGCCATCCGCATGGCGATCGCCGACATGGGTGGCGAGATCAACGGCAAGAAGATCGAACTTCTGACCGCGGACCACCAGAACAAGGCCGACATTGCATCCTCCAAGGCGCGCGAATGGTTCGACCAGCAGCACCTCGACATGCTGATCGGCGGTACCAACTCGGCCACGGCACTGGCCATGGCCGCCGTCGCAGCCGAAAAGAAAAAGCCCTTCATGGGCGTGGGCCCTGGCTCGTCGCAGCTCACCAACCAAAAGTGCACGCCCTACACCGTTCACTATGCCTACAACACCGTCGCGCTGGCTCGCGGAACCGGTTCGGCAGTGATGCGCGAAGGCGGCAAGACCTGGTTCTTCCTGACCGCCGACTACGCCTTCGGCCATTCGCTGGAACAGGACACTGCCGCAGTCGTCAAGAAGGAAGGCGGCAAGGTGCTGGGCGAAGTCCGTGCGCCGTTGGCGACGACCGACTTCTCGTCCTTCCTGCTGCAGGCGCAAAGCTCTGGCGCCCAGGTACTGGGACTGGCCAATGCCGGCGGCGACTTCATCAATTCCGCCAAGGCTGCCAAGGAATTCGGTATCACCAAGACCATGAAGCTCGCCGGGCTGCTGGTGTTCATCAACGACATCCACTCCCTGGGGCTGGATAATACCGCCGGTCTGTTCCTCACCACGCCCTGGTACTGGGATCAGGACGATGCCTCGCGCGCATGGTCCAAGCGGTTCTTCGCTCAGCACAAACGCGCTCCGTCGTTCCTGCAGGCAGGCGACTACTCCGTGGCCCACACCTACCTGGAAGCCGTCAAGGCGACCGGGACGGATGATGGCGACACCATCATGAGCTATCTGAAGTCACACAAAATCAACGACATGTTCGTGAAGAACGGCTATATCCGCAAGGACGGCCTCATGATGCACGACATGTACCTCGCCCAGGTCAAGACCCCCGCGCAATCCAAAGCGCCCTGGGACTACTACAACATCGTGCGCAAGCTTCCGGCCGAATCCGTCTTCGGACCGGAGTCCGAGTCCACCTGCTCGTTGCTCAAGCACTAAGCGCGACACGTAACCACGCGGCCCCGCCTGCGGCGGGGCCGCCACGTCACTCCCGGTTTTCCTTTTGTCCGCTTTTGCTGCAGCCCTATGACCACACTCTTCGGTGTCCCTATCCAGGCCTTGTTCGGACAGCTTCTGCTAGGCCTGGTCAACGGCTCGTTCTACGCCGTGCTCTCGCTGGGGCTGGCCGTCATCTTCGGCCTGCTCAATATCATCAATTTCACTCACGGTGCGCTCTACATGCTGGGGGCGTTCGTCGCCTGGCTCGGCCTGCAGTACCTGGGACTGAATTACTGGTGGATGCTCGTGCTCTCGCCCATCGTGGTGGGGCTGTTCGGCATCCTCCTCGAACG